>JBAZSD010000012.1 GCA_041662605.1 Desulfomonilaceae bacterium | reverse complement strand
GCTCATTGACATGGCCCTCATGGTAGACGCGGACATAATGGTGACGATGTGTCCGATGTGTCAGGCTAACCTTGACACCAGACAGTCGGATATATCCAAGGCCGCAGGTAGAGTGTACCACATGCCTATAGTATATCTTACCGAACTCATAGGCGTGGCGTTTAATGACCCAAAGGCCAAGAGCTGGTTCGAGAAACATCTCGTCTCTCCCATCCCTGTGCTGGCTAAAAGAGGCCTGTTGTAAATTCCCCTTTTTCTACTCCGCTTAGTTCTTGTTGCGCCTGACCCGAAGCGACGTTGCTTCGGCTCAGGCGCACGAAATCTATTTATCTTGACGAACCAACCTTTTGTGTGATTAAATTCCGCTCACGATACCAATTTCACCCGCTTGAAGGGCCGCATGGGAAAAAGCCCGTTCAAAAAGGCTATTGTTTATATAATTTTCATATTTGCGCTATCGGCTGTGGGGTGGAGCCACGCGAGGGCTCAATACTACGATTTTGGCCTGGGTTCCATGCTACCGCTGAAATCCATCGAGTCGGTGTTCGGTCCCCTTCTTCCGCCTAACGGGTTTGGCGATACATTCCGGAGTGAACTTGGAATTGACCTTGCCACTCCTATGTTCCAAAAAATCTTACTATCTGGAAACGGCGTCACTCACGATCTTCTCAATAACCACGCAGATGATAATGGGGGTTTGACAGAGCCCGTCGTTTACGTACGGTCCTTGGACGGTGGACCAATTGTTTATGATTTTTTTGCAAAGTTCAGGGTTTGGCGCTTCGCCGCAAAGGCTGACTATTCAATTTTTGAGGCTCGTAGTCGCGGGAGACACTTTGATGGTTTTTTCTTTAACGCCGTAATTCTTTCCGGAGACATAGACGTAATTCAGGGCCCCTGGCTTACTGCTGGAGTAGCGACCAAATGGTCGTTGAACAGCCCATTTTTCAGGTTTAACAACTTCCCTACTAAATACTCAGATCCCAAGGGAAATACCAATATTTATTTTGAAAGTACAGCTCCTGCTACCATCGGAGCCTACATCAGATATGTGCCACCTGAGATTTTAGGATTTCCTGTGCATTTCGAAGCCTGGGCCGATTTTCCCTTAAAGGGATCGCCATGGACTAGTGTCGGGGCCGCACTCGTTTTCAGACCTCAGATCTATCGCTTCGACCTGTTTTCACGACTAAAATATGAACGTACCACCCTGTCAATCAGCGGTAGCAATACCGATACAAGCAATGCCGGTGCAAGCCTTCTTCCTACGTTCGGCCAGACTTGGGATCTTAATCTAAATTGGGCCCTTTACGGCATGGAGTTTGGTATCTTCTTCTGACGCTCGGTTCGTTTACCGAAGCTGTTCCACGCATAGACATAACTGTAAACTTCCCCCTGAATTCCAGATTACCCCGATCAAATGATTAGTTCTTGAATCGTTTTACCAGAAGATTAATTCAGTTGAGGCCGTTACTGAAAACTGATCGGACCAGACCTTGGATCCATCAAACGAGAAGTCAACGTTGAACAGGCTGTTTGTGAGTTGATGCCCACCATTCGTGACTATCCGTTTAAAGTCTACATCGATCATCGCCTTCACGTTACGACGCATATTCCAGGAAGCAGTAGCGCCAAGATGCCAACAGTGTCCGCTTGTGTTTTCGACGGTTATACGTTGGCCTGAACGTAGCAGATGCAGATCCTGATTTTTCGCCGTGACCAAAGCATAGTCTGCTGCCACCTCAAGGTCCGTAGTGGGGAATCGCCTGAAAATTCCTGATGTGTTGAGTTGAGTTTGGACTGCCAGTCCAAGGTAATACTGGTAAAAAGTCTGGTTAAAATCTATCCCGTCCCCAGGTAGATCGGTTGAACCCCCGTCAAGACTTACCTGATAACCATCGTGCGTGGTAAATGAGAAAGTCTGATACCTCACTCCCATTATGGGCCTTGCGGTCTTGAAAATCGATATTTCAGGGTTCAAGCAGATTCTCAGGTCGAGCAACCATCCACTGTTCAGGCGGCAGTTTGATTCACTGAAGATCGTCTTCTGGAAAGGCTGGTGTTCGTCATCCCAGTCGCTGTCGTGCATCCGGGACAGGCTCTCTTTGTTGATGTTGACCCAACTCTCAAACCGTGCTGACCAAAATCTGGACAAATACTCGTAATCCCCTCCAAAAAACCATTGATCGATAGGAAATTCGAGTCTACTCAGTGGATCCTGATTGGGAGGAAATGGGTTGGGGAACTGATATGAAGTGAAACTGTTAAAAAACTTCTTTACACCAATTGAATAGCGCCAATCAGGGGCTCTTACTTCAGACACAAGATCCGAGAGAACGTCGAGCGGCGATGGAGACTGAGCCGCAACCGGAGGCGCTACGAAAAGGGTATACGATAGTATGACGGCGGTCGTCCAGATGACGACCCGCAGGCGATTGACCATACCAATCCTTTATTGCAAGCCGCAAGACTTGACTTTAAAGGCCCGAGCCCCAACGAAATGATTCGTGTAGCTAGTGCGGAAAGCCTATTAAATTCAGCCTGCTGCGTAAAAATAGTCGATCCTGAGTGATAACAAAAACGGAGGATCTTAAAAAAACTAACAATTCATATGGAATGGACTTACAATAACATAAGGGCGATGACTAGTCAACAATGATTAAACCTTAACTATTGTAATCATTATACTTTATGTATTTACTTTAACTTATTGCTTTTATGTGAATATTGACACTGCCTATATCGCTGGTCGCAACAAAATGGCGCTAAATATTATGAGTAAAAATTGAGGGCATAGCGTATATTGAACACAATTCATTTGATCGAAATTGACTCACTGTTACTAGGTCTATGAAAAAGGACTCCCAAATTATGAGATTTATCTTTTCCACCCATGATAAAGCTGAACAGATTCAAAGAATTCGCGACGCTATAGTCGCGTATCGCGAGGTCGGCAAAACGGATCCGGCAAATTTTGAGATGCATCCGGTCTATGACGAACTCATGTGTCAGGTTTGTGACCACTTTCTCGGCTACTGGAAGACGGATATAGCCCTCATAGGACTGGGCGGATATGGGCGAAAGGAGATGAGTCCTTATTCCGACATCGATCTCCTCTTTCTTAGACCCGAAAACGCGCCCGAAGGCATATACAGGGCTATCAGAAGCATCCTTTATCTATTGTGGGACGCGAGAATCGAGCTTGGGCATTCCGTCAGGACTGTGAGTGAATGCAGACACGAGGCGGACAAGGATTTGGCGGTCCTGACTTCTCTCATGGACATCAGAAGAGTTTGGGGATCCGCCGAGATATATAGAAGCCTTGTTGTCCAAAGAGATCGTCTGATAATTGAATCGGATCCTTTAGACCTTTACCTTAGAGTTGAAGCCGAGATCAGAAAATCTTCCGACAAGTTTGGTCACACCATTTACCTGCTTGAGCCACACCTGAAGGAAGGCCCCGGCTCCTTGAGGTACATTCAGCTTCTGACCTGGTTGGCCAGGATGATATTCGGTTGCTCCAACCTGGATGATCTTGTGGTAGCCGGTCTCTGTTCAGCCAAGTCAGTAATGGAAATTAAGCAAGGCGTGCGTTTCCTCGCAGAGACCAGAACCCGTCTCCATTTTATCGAGGGGCGCCGTGATGATCGACTCAAATTTGACTGTCAGGCTCTAATAGCCACGGAGATGAACTTTCATGACGCTCCTGAACGGCCGGCAGTTGAAAATTTTATGAGGGAGTATTACAGATACGCCGCTATTATAGATTTCTTTGGGAGGCAACTGCTCGCCCGAGCAAGGCTATTTCTGAGGCCCAAATTGGTTTCCAACACGAAAAGACTGGAATTCGGGGCGTCATTTTGTCTCGGCGCGGGCGGCATCAATTTCTTGACTCCTGAATCTTTTGGCAGCGATTCAAGCCAACTGCTACAGGCTTTCAAATTAATTGCTGAAACCGGCTGCGATTTTGACATAAGGCTCGTTGACCTGATCCGATCCAAGCTTTCTCAAATCGGCGACGAGATGATTAACGACCCGTCCGCGAATAGACTGTTCATTGAGATACTTGAGTGTCGAAGGAACGTGGCCCAGACATTGAACACAATGATGAAAGTCGGTTTTCTGGAACGATTCATACCGGCCTTCGCAAGGATAAGGTTCCTGCCACAATACGACATTTACCATCAATATACGGTCGATCTCCATACCATGGCCGTACTTGAAAATATCGACGAGATGGGGGAGCCGGACGGACCCGAAGATGAGACGCTGTTGAGAACGATTTTCTCCAAACTGGACAAGCCGTTGGTCCTGCGGCTGGCCGGGCTCTTCCATGATATCGCCAAAGGGAGTGGATCGGGACACGAAATCAGAGGCGAAAAAATCGCAAGACCGATTCTGCAGCGTTTGGCGCTGCCTCTGGATGATATCGAAGATGTGGTGTTTCTAATCAAGAATCACTTGGCGATGACTCATCTCGCTTTCAAGAAAGATATTCATGACGAGGATTTAATTCATCGTTTTGCAGAAAACGTGATGTTTAAACACAGGCTGGATTTGCTGTTACTCCTGACATATTCGGATCTGAAGGCGGTTGGCCCCACTGCGCTCAATTCCTGGAAGAAAATGCTTCTCGAGGAACTGTATTACCGGACACTCGACGTAATTCAGGGCGAAGAAGGCGGTGGAGACGATTTGTCGGACTGGGTAAAGGAGATCAAAGGGGCAGTCAGGGAACTCGTTCCGGTTGAATACAGAGGCCCAAGACTGGATGATTTTCTCTCACGCGTTAGCCCACGTTACTGTCTTGATTTTTACCCGGGAATCATCGTTGATCACTTCATGGATATCGAGAGGCGGCTTTTTCAAACCCAGAGGGAAACATTGGGCCCGGACGATCTGATTGCAAAGAAAATCGACCACACCAAGCGCGGTTACAGTTCAATAACACTAATCCTCCATGACCAACCCGGCCTGTTTTGCAAGATTGCAGGAACACTCTCTTCAAACAAAATAAACATATTGAGTTCCTGGACTCATTTGATAGGTCCAGTTGCGCTGTCTACACTCCATGTAAACAATATTCCTGAAGGTCCTCTTGACGATCCCGAAAGATGGGCAAATTTCCAAAATGATTTCAAGAGGGTGATTGCCGGGGAGATAGATGTAGATACGCTTGTTGAAACCAAGAGGCAAGCGCGAGGCATGTTCACAAGAACGACTAAACCGCGTTTCCCGATAAAGGTCGAGATCGATAACTCTAGTTCAGACAATGCCACGATTGTAGAAGTTTACGCACATGACCGACCCGGGCTACTCTACGATATTACTCGCAGGCTGTCAGGCATGGGTCTAAACATTGTCCTTGCGAAGATCTCAACCGAGGTAGATCAGGCCGCTGACATTTTTTACATACAGGATCAAAATGGGAACAAGATAATCGACTTTGACGAGATTGATTCAATAAGGGAAAAACTAGTAAGACACTTGACAGATATGGAGAAAGACGTTGCTGAAAAAACGTTTCCAACACAAATTTCGTTTTAGACTTTAAGTTCTGTCGCCAACCTGGAGATTACGCTTTTTTTGACTCTCAATACAAATATAGACTCAGACTTTCGAGAAATAGATGCGGTGGTGACCTCTTTTTTAGACCACGCGATCGTAAACCGAGGCTTGGCGCAACTGACGATCGAATCATATTCCTCGGATCTTAAAGACTTAACCCTGTTTCTTAAATCAAGAAGCGTATTGTCTCCAACTAACATTCAAAAGGAGCATATCCTCCTTTTCTTGGAACTGCTTAACCGGCAGGGACTCACGCCGAGAACAAGGGCCAGAAAGCTGTCCTGTCTTAAAGGTTTTTTCAAGTTTCTGATAGAAACTGACCAGATCACGGAAAACCCTTGTGAATACATCGAAACGCCGAGGCTGCCAAAGCGTATTCCTGAATATCTTGATCAACGGGAGGTGGAGGTACTGATCTCGTCCGCGGACCTTTCCACCCCTGAGGGCGCCAGAGACGACGCCATGATTGAATTGCTCTATGGTACCGGGTTACGGGTTTCCGAACTGGTGGGGCTTGAGACCTACAGAGTAGATTTGGAAATTGGTTGCGTGACTGTAATGGGAAAGGGCTCCAAGGAGCGGGTAGTCCCCATTGGACTTACGGCGTCAAGCAAAATCATGGCCTATTACGATAACATTCGGCCTATGATTATTGGTCCCCGGAGAAGTGAATATTTGTTTGTAACTCGAAAGGGCGGACCTATGACGCGTCAGGCTTTCTGGAAGATAATCAAGAAGGCGGCTCGAACAGCGGGAATCTTAAAGGAAATTTCTCCTCATACTTTGAGGCATTCATTTGCTACTCACCTCGTACAAAATGAAGCCGACCTCAGGTCTGTCCAACTGATGCTGGGCCACGCCGACATCTCAACAACCGAAATTTACACGCATGTAGCCAAAACAAGGCTGAAGGAAGTTCACAAGAAGGCCCACCCGAGAGGGTAGAGAATAAAAACGGTTAAATGAAAAGGCCCACGGATAGCTTTTATCCGCAGGCCTTTGTGCTGTTTCTCATCTTCTCTGCTAAGGGCTAGACGAGACAATCCAATTCAATTGGAAATCTACAATCACCCGACGTTTACTACCCAACCGAATGGATCGGGTCTCTTTGCTAATTGAATGTCGGTTATTTCATCAAAAAGTTCTTTTGCCACCGGCCCGGTTTTTCCGTTCGCCACGATATAGTCGGTTCCCAAATATTGGAAATGACTAACCGGTGAAATAACAGCGGCGGTTCCCGATCCAAAGATTTCCTGCAGCTTTCCGGTCTTGGCTGATGACACCAGTTCATCGATGGATATTACCTTTTCAGAGACCTTCATATTTTTGGATCTACAAAGACGCAAAACAGAATCACGGGTAACACCCGGGAGAATTGTACCTCCAAGTTCCGGGGTTACAATTTCATCATCTATCCGGAAAAATATGTTCATGGTGCCAACTTCTTCAATAGAGGATTTATCTACGGCATTGAGCCAGAGAACTTGTGTGAAACCAAGGTCATGGGCCTCTTCAGCGGCTCTCAGAGACGCCGCGTAATTTGCCGCTGTTTTGGCTTCTCCAACTCCGCCCAAAGCCGCTCTGACATATTTATCGGTAACCATTATCTTCACAGGTTCAAAGCCTTCAGGATAATATGCTCCCACGGGTGAAAGAATAATAAAAAATAAGTACTTGTGAGAAGGTCTTACTCCAAGATGGGCATCCATGGCAATCGCTGTGGGTCTAATGTACAAGGATGTTCCGGGCGATCTGGGTATCCAGTCCCGGTCCGTTCTCAAAAGCTCGGCCATTTGGTCCATAAACATCTTGGGATCTAATTTTGGTATACACAGGCGTTCGCAAGATCTGTTAAAGCGGGCTATATTCATATCAGGTCTGAATAGCAATATATCCGACTCTTTTGGGCCTGAAAAAGCCTTCAATCCCTCAAAGACCTGCTGGCCGTAATGCAGCACCATCGCCGCAGGATGCAAACTCAAATCTTCTGTCTTGACTATCCTGGCCTCTCCCCATCCCCCTTCACTCGCGGAACATTCAATTGTGAGCATGTGATCCGTAAAGATATCGCCAAATCCAAGGCTGTCCTCATCATATTGTTGGGACCCTGTTCTGTTTCTCGGCACTGTTCCCATAGATCCTCCACTGACACTGATCTCTGCGCAAACTTTTCGGCAAACAAAAGGCTAGGCGCCTCCTCTGCGTGGTATCCAGAAGGTTTCGCCCAGCCCGGTTTTCAATATAATAACAATTGCCAGGTAGACTTATCCAGAGAAATGTTGAGGATATCAGCTCATTCTTACCAATAATCCTCAGACCCTGTAGCCTGTTCGATAAATCTGGTTCGCGAATAGGCGTTGCACTCCGAACACGAAAAATCAGACCAGCGGAATTTTAGCGCTACATTCAGGCATTCACTGTAGTGATCGCAGTCCACTTTTCGGTAAGGTCTGTCCGAGTCCCGGTTTCCCTTGACAAGCATTGGACTAGGTTCCATATCTCCGCTCCAACCTCCTACCCGATTTCAGAAATTTTCCGTGCGACCTGCTCTTAGTTTCCGACTCTGAAAATTCGTTAAAGCCGGAAGAGGTTGAGATCCCCAAATCTAAACCAGATTAGATGGCTCGCCTGTTGAGACGCGAGATAACAATCTACTGATATTAAAGAATAATTTATAATGGCCTCCGAAATAGTCTTGACTTGATTTGGGATCCTGTCTCTCAGGTTAGGTTGCCGGAATCTGCAAGCCGGTGATGATAAAAATTAACCCTCTCTAAAGATACGTTTCATTAAACTCATATATTATTTTTGTCAAGGGACTCGAAATGTCACTGATTCTAAAACCCCCTCAAGCGGAATTACGCGGATTGACATCCTTTTTTGTTTCTGATGTAGTCAAACTGAGGCGTTCATGACTGTAACGGTTCAAATCTTACATGGCGATTTGGTGATGGCGCGGATTATTTACAGTCCGGGATTCTTCGTAGACATAAGGGTGGAAAAATCCTTTAGAGAAAAGGAACCACCTTGTGATCCGCTTCTGCGGGAAGATGAGACACACTCAGATTCATGGCCGGAAGCTCTGGATAGATATTTCAACGAAGCTATATTCGAGGCACGCAATGATCTCTTGCCGAATGAACCACCCAGAACCGGGAGCGCAAGGGAACACAGGACACTTTTCCTGACAGCGGCTCGAATTCTGGAGAAAAATCTCGCCCCTCATGGATTCAGATTCAACGTTTCATTTGGCTAAATATTACCAATCAAATAAAAACGGTTGAGACCATTTGCTGGTCCCAACCGTTGTCACGAACAAAGAATAACTTTATTTCGAATTTTCTGGGCAAGCCCGGCTTTGTTCGAACCTCAATGGCCCGAATCAACCGGACTTCGACACCTCAGGCTCTTGAACTAATCCAGGGAAGAGGCAAGGAAAATCTTTGCTTTCCCTCTCTGAACTTTCAGTCTGATAACCTTATTCTTTTTTGCCTCAGACACCGCCTTGTTAAACGAAGCGACGTCCGAAACAGTAGCGCCGTCTACTTCAAGAATCACGTCGCCTGAACGAAGACCCATCCTTGCTCCAACTCCATCAGAGCTAATGTCTTTTACTAATAGGCCCTGGCCTTCTTTAAGATCCATCTTGGAGGCCACATCCGCAGGCGTCTTCTCTATTTCGATTCCAAGATCATTGGATGTCTCGGCGGTGGAACTCCCGCTTCCAGTTTTAGAAGCCACGGTCTTGTCTGTACGTTCAGCGATTTTCACAGGAATCTGCATCGTTTTTTTGTCACGGTAAATTGTCAACGTCGCTGACGAACCGGGTTTTTCCCTGCCAACTATGTTCTTTAAATTGGCCGCGCCTTTTACAACCTCATTGTTATACTTAAGTATTATGTCGCCTGCCTTGATGCCCGCTTTTTCAGCCGGACTGCCTTCGATAACCTGTGACACAAGAGCGCCCTCCGCGTCACCTCGGCCAAAGGACTTGGCTAGTGATTCATTCATATCCTGAATATTGACTCCCAGGAGGCCACGCTTAACCTTTCCGTGCTGGACCAGGTCATCCATAATCAGTTTTGCCGAGTTCGAAGGAATGGCAAAACCGATACCCTGATAACCGCCGCTCCTTGTTGCAATCGCAGTGTTTAGACCAATTACGTCACCGTCTATATTCACAAGCGGTCCACCTGAATTTCCAGGGTTAATGGCGGCGTCGGTCTGTATGAAGTCTTCATAGTCAATTATTCCGACGTTAGTTCTACCTGTGGCGCTCACGATACCGGAAGTTACCGTTCTGTTCAGCCCGAACGGGTTACCGATGGCGAAGACTATTTCACCTACCTGGAGTTTGTCGGAATCACCCAGATGAGCTATAGGCAGGTCCTTGGCGTCAATTTTGACGACCGCTATGTCGCTCTCGACATCGATACCTTTCACCGTCGCGTTAAATGATCTTTTGTCAGAAATCGTTACTTTAATTTCGTCCGAATCTTTTACTACGTGGGCATTGGTCAGGATGAGACCGTCGGCTGAAATTATTACACCCGATCCCATCCCTTGAGGATGAACCTCTCTGCCCCCTCCAGGACCTTTCTTGAACTTCTTGAATGGTTCCTGCTGTCCGAAAAAATCCTTGAACGGCCCATTCTTGAAGAATGGTTCGAGATCAGGCGCTCCTTCAGAGGATCTGACAGTCTCTTTTTTGCTTGAACTGATGTTCACTACAGCGGGTTTTACCTTTTCCGCGACCTGAACAAAAGCGTCATCTAATTGTTTAAGAACGGCCGGAGCTGCGGCGAGAGATTGGATAGGAAAAATAAGACTAAGTGAAATAAGTGCGAAAAGAGGAATAAATAGTGTGTTTTTTGCCTTATAGAGGCTCCTAGTCATGATATGCTCCTTCTGATTGCCACATTTTTCGCCAACCCCTGTACAGGAATTGTGCTTTACTCAACAAAGACATTCGTAAATGACCTACGTTCCCGATAATTTGTTTTTCTAGAATTAAATTTGTATTTCGGCGCCAAAATTGCTCTATCCTCAAAGACGTCTGCTCATATTACTTGCCGTCGGGCGCCATATTGACTTTGAAAAATCCAAGAGCTGACTCTATGTCAGGCTTGGTTCTGTCCGGATGAGTGTTGATTACCATCCAGCGCCATTGGCCCACCGTGTCCGGCGTAAACTCAAAGCTTGTTCTTCCTTTGGGGACTTTGAGTAAAACATAAGTGCCTGAAGGTCTTATAAAGACGACATAGAATCCCTCACCCGCGCTTTTTCGCTCATCACACGCCCACTCGAAAATCGCAGCGGCGCCTAACTCGACAACCGGTGAATTGAGGAGTTCAGGTTTACAAATATCTTCAGCCTGATTCTCTGCTGATATGACTAAAGCGGTAGGAAGAAGAAAACTCAACACTGTCAGAATCATCAAGGATCGAGACAATCCAAACTTGCAGATCACCTTACAAATCATAAGTTAACCTCAATCCTTCCACCAAAACCTAAACTAATACAGGTTAATTTGCAACAACTATAAGACTTGTCTTTATAGATAAAGCGCGTCACATTAAATTGCGCACGCCTTGATTTTGTAAAATTATTCTTATACAAGCTTACTGAGCTATAAATACTACTTTTAACCAGGATGGCGAAAACGTTTTGTATACAATATAATAATGACGGCGCACGTCTCCAACACAGGAAGGCAAGCCCTTTTAGATGTGGAGTGACGAGAAATTCCTCCAAACACTCGCCATAGGATGTCATTCATGGAATTCAGTTTGATCCGTTTAATGTTCAGTAGATTATTGGAAGCGCTCAGGATAAATAAGGCGCCTCAAACCTTTTCTCATATAGACCCTACGGGTTCTCGCATGATTGAGGCGTTTTCAGTAATGTCGGACGGAATCGGAATAAAGGGGAAGATATACTTTCCGGCCAGTCAGCCGCATATGCTGTACCCGTGTGTCATTATCTGTCACGGGATACCGGGAAGCGGCTCCCCACGACCATCAGATGATCCGGGATATGAAGGTCTGGCTGAACGGTTTTCTTCCCTCGGATTGGCCGCGGCGATATTTAACTTCAGAGGCTGTGGGGATTCCGGTGGGGACTTCGATATGATGGGTTGGGCCAGAGACCTGAGCGCCGTGCTGGACAAGATAATCAATACCCCATTTATAGATCCTACGAGAATCATACTTGTGGGTTTTAGTGGCGGAGGAGCAGCCGCTATAAACGTTTCGGCGGACAACGCGAATGTCTTCGGACTGGCGGTTGTTGGAACGCCATCCAATTTCGAGATTTTCAGCAAAGATGTATCGGTGATTATTCAAGATTTCAAAGACAGAGGAATAATTAGAAACCCCGATTTTCCTGTTGACGCTCAAAAATGGGAACATGGTTTCGTTGAAATTGAGCCCAGAAAATGGATCGCCTACTTCAAGGGGAAGAGCCTGTTGATCATTCATGGCGATGATGACGAATTGATACCTTTGGATCAGGCGAAAGAACTGTATCGCCATGCTCCATCAGGGATAACCAAGCTGGAAATCATCCCTGGCGGGCGCCACAGGTTGAGGCTGGACAGCAGATGTCTGGATGCTTTGGAAGACTGGTCCCTTGAACTACTCGGCTGGAAGCGACCAGACCCCAGGTAAGGCGCTGACTTTCAAAACCAGGGAAATTTGCGCCCTTTTCGGGGAGCGTCTGAGAAAATGCAAATCCTCCCTGCCAAACCAAAAAGTAGACAAGCTATGACTTTCCCAAAAAAACTGATCATCATAATACTCTCTGTCTGTCTTTTCGCGGGAGTTGGACTTCTACTTCTAACAAAGTTTCTGCCTGACACCACGTTCCTGAAACGCGTCCTGGAGAACAAGATCAATGAGGCGACAGGACGGGAAACATCGTTGGGAAAGGTACAAGTCAAATTAGGTTTTCCTTCATTGATAAACCTGGTTGTTAAAGGCATCGCCATAAGAGATAATAACAAACGTCCCCTTTTCACAGCAGACTCTTTGCGCTTGAGTTTAGGTCTCTGGAGTATAGTTACTGGTAGCCCGTCAATTGAGAATCTCAGGCTGTCTTCAGCCGTAGTCGGGATGTATCGAGACTCAGGTGGAAAAATCGAAAGCGTTTTTTCTGGGAAGCCTGAAATTTCAGGAAAGAAATCAACCTCCACGACGTCTGAGAGAGAAACGGGGGAGCCAACTCATGGTCCCGAGTCGACCCAACCCCATAAGGAAACGGCGCCTTCCAGTCTCCCTACGGAGCAGCGAATCTCATGGCCGATCAAGTTTATTGTTTTGGAGTCGTGCCAGGTTTTCCTTGATGACTATTCAACAGGATCTTCAACTCCTGTCCATTTGGCCTTTGAAAAGATTAATGGTCAGATTAAACGTGAGGAGTTCAGGTTTGATATTGACATCACCGGATTACCAAATTCCCCGGGCCTTGAGAGTTCAGAACTGGCGACAAAGGGTTTCGCCAGGGTGAGTCAGGACTTTTTATCTGTTCAGGAAGCAAGTCTAGAAAGCAAAATCCAATCCGCCAAAATAACCAACCTTTGGTTTCTCCCAACTCCCGCAGCTTCGTGGTTTAAACAAGTTGAACTTAACAATGTTGGCTTTTCAACCAAAATTGAACCGGGGAAATTGCCGGTTTTTCAAGTTTCCGCCGGAATGTTTCAAAGAAAAGATCATTCATCCGCATTGAAGCTGAGAGCGTCCGCAGCGCTGACTTCGGATTTCAGGCAAGTTGAGGAAATTGAGCTGAAGGGGACTTCAGAGGATATTCCGGTCAGAAGCATGGCCTCAGGTTTGCCAAATGACATTCTCGATATACTTGGAAACAGCGGCTCAATCAAGACGGATTTTCAGGGCTTCTGGACAAGGACCGTGGGTTGGTCTGTCTCCGGATCTGCAAAACTTAGCGAATTTCATGCCCCTGCCAAATTTGGTTTCCTTGGAAATCAACTAACGGCTACCCTCGCCTTTAAGCTCACCTCAGATTCATTCACAATTACGGACTTCCATCTAGAAAACCAATCCCTGGACAGGCTTATGTCTCTTAAGGGAAAGGTAGGCGAACCCCTGTCCGAACGCAAATTTCTAGACATCGAAACCACAATAAACATAAGGGGTGAGTGGCTAAGACATCTAGGAATCAGCTTACCCAAAGACTTTACGCTGCGCGGACCGATCTCTGCCACGGCGCATCTGAAAGGCCCCCTGGAAAACCTTAAGGTTGAGACACTCGGAGATCTTTCACTAGCAGATTTGTCGCTAAAATCGGTTTTTGATAAAGAACCGGGGGTAAAAGCGGGATTCCGGGCTCAAACTGTCATTTCGTTGGACCAATCCAGACCTTTGTCCATTTTTCCCAAAGAAATGGACATCAAACTCAGGGTGTCCGACACTACAATCAAATTGGCTCCTGGATTTCAGCCTATTTCGGGCTGTCCGGTAAGTCTGGATACTGAGATATCGGCGCAAAAATCCACGACGAATGTTAAGAATCTAGTCCTCAGAGTTGGCCTACCGGGTAACAAAAAGACACTTCTCCTGGTTAAAGGGAACATCCATCGATTGAATTCCAAGGGAATGGATTTGAACCTCGACGGCGGTTTGACGTTAAGCCGAGAGGTTATTGATCTTCTCGGGCTGCCATCCAAAGCGCCGGTAGACATGGAAGGGGTCTCGAACGTGTCTTTTCGGGTTTCAGGCGCCCCTGATTCGCTGAAATGGTCATTCGTAGCTCCATTGAGAGATGTTCGTGTTTCTATCGGGACATGGTTTTTCAAGAAGGCCGGGGTTGAATTAAACATCTCCGCCTCGGGTTCCAGCTCTCCAGGGCTAATTGAGGTAGCTCAATTAGGGTTTAAGGCGCCAGGACTTCTGGCCGTAGCTTCCGGAACAATCAATCTCAAGGCAAGCCGAGCAGTGTCAGGAAAACTCGATCTAAAGGAGGCCGATTTTACGGCCTTGACCAAGCTTTTCCCCTCGTTGGAACAATCAGGGTTGTCCGGTCTTGTTCGAGCCGACCTTACGTGTGGAGGTCACGGTAACCAGGAACCGATAAATGGGGTGGTTCAGCTTGTTTCGGTCGGTTACAAACCCTCAAAGAGTCCTTTGAGTTTTGATAAGATTACGGGAACTTTTCATTTGAGGGGTTCTTCACTTGAAGGCAAAGGCCTCAAAGGTAATGTCCATGGAACAATAGAGGCCCCTGTTACAGCGTCCTTGAACCTGGAGGGATTGGAAAACCCCGGAAAACTAAAAGGAAACGCTTCACTTTCGGCTGGACCGGGCAGACTGTCCGGTGAAAAACTTGGTTCCGTTCTGGCGCGCGCCAGCGCATTGATCGAACCATTTCTCAACCAGAGCAAACAGTCAAAGAAGTTCAATCCTTTCGAGCTACAATCAGCTACGGCAGATCTAACGTTGGACTCAGGCATAATAAAAACGGACAATTTTAGATTGAAGGCGTCCGAACTCATTATGGGGGCCATCGGCAGCGTAAACCTCAAGGCGCAGCAGATGGACATCCTTAGTTATGTGAGAACGTCTGCAGCCCCACTGGCCGCCTTAGGTTCCATCCCTGCTGTTAAAGACATTATTCACAAAAACGAGGGACTCTTGAAAATAATGGGCCTGGATAAGGAACTCAAGAAGTTGGGTATCGATTCATCGGAGAATAAACCCGAAAACCAGCCTCAAGTATCCCCCAAAAAAGAAGATTCCTTGAACGTCATAATCAAAATAGCCGGTTTATGGGCAGAGCCCACCCTCACCCCAGTCCTGGAGAACTCATTACCAAAAGATCGGGTTAATCAATTGAAACAGTTGGTCAACTAAGGAAGGTAACTAATTAGTGAACTGTTTTTCATTGGAATGAAGACTTGCACGACTATCAGTTCTGACATTGTCAACCAGGTTTTAGCTTGACACGGTCAGGCTATTTCGTTATTTCTTGAAAGATAATAGCTTTCTTAGACCGTTCTTTTCCAAAAAAAATACTATCGCATGTCTCGAGGAGGCCCCTTATGTTTAAGAAGTACTGGGATGAAAAGTTCGAAACCATGAACGAAGGAGCGATGAAAGCCTTTCAGTTGGAAAAACTGAAAGAGACGGTGAAGTGGGTTTATGATCGCATCCCGTTCTACAAGAAAGCCTTTGATGACAAGGGGGTCAAGCCTTCGGATCTTCAAAGTCTGGAGGACATGGCGAAGTTTCCTTTCACGATGAAAACGGATTTGCGTGACAACTATCCCTTCGGCCTGTGCGCAGTGCCAATGGCCGACGTAGTCAGGATACACGCTTCGTCCGGAACTACGGGCAAACCGATTACCGGCCCATACACGGCGGCGGACTTGGACCAATGGACTGAGTGCATGGCTAGAGGCCTTTGGGCTCAGGAAGTAAGGCCGGATAGTATTCTTCAAAACGCATATGGGATGGGACTCTTTACTGGGGGTTTGGGATTCCTGCAGGGAGCAATCAGGGTTGGTTGCGCCGTGGTACCTTCAGGCGCCGGCATGACAGAAAGACAGATCATGCTGATTCAGGATTTTGGCACTACGGCCCTTTGCTGTACTCCTTCTTACTGCCTCACTATAATAGAAAAGGCCGAGAAGATGGGTGTAGATTTCAAGAAAACGGGATTGAGGACTGGTCACTTCGGGGCGGAGCCGTGGAGCGTTGAGATGCGTAGTGACATAGAAGGTCGTGGCGGTATTCACGCTTATGAGCACTATGGTCTTACGGAATTGATGGGGCCTGGAGTCTCCTTCACTTGTGAGTACTACCAAATTCACGTCAATGAGGACCATGTCTACCCTGAAATTGTGGACCCGGAAACACTGCAGCCTGTGCCCGAAGGAGAAGAAGGCGAATTGGTATTTACAGCCTTGCAAAGAAGGGCAATGCCCATGATTCGCTATAGGACACGCGACATCTGTTCATTGAGAAAAGAAAAATGTCAGTGTGGGCGAACCCTCATTACAATGGATAAAATCCTCGGACGCTCTGACGACATGATGATCATAAGCGGTGTCAACGTTTTCCCGTCACAAATTGAAACGGTGCTCATGGAATTCGCTGAAGTAGAACCGCAATACCAGATCAGACTCCGCAAAAAAGGCTACATAGACCATATCACCGTAGAAACCGAATTGAAGAAGAACATATATGATCAGGGAAAAGACACGATGGACAACATCTCCAAACGGATTTCCGAGAGGATTCATCAGGTTATCGGAATAAACGTACCTGTAGCTATCGTGCCTGCTGATACTATTGAACGCAGCATTGGGAAAGCAAAAAGAATCATCGACGAGAGGTAATTTCTGGGATTGTGTCGGTACGTAACCGATAATCGCTGTTTTTTTAAGTCCAACCAGTTCTGCTGAGCCGGCTTGGAAAGAGTCAGGAATATGGAATCAGCCATGTCCCTGACTCTTTTTTTAGGTCCTTTAACGATTTACAAACACTCTGGCCCGCCAGGTGTCCTGCCTGGCTTTTTCCTGATCACCAAGAGCGTCATAGCACTGGGACCTAAGAGCGTAAACATCCCCGCTATATGGGTTGACCTTTACAGCGGAGTCCAGGTCATCCAGAGCTTCGGAAAAATCTCTTAATTCCACATACAGCTTGGCCCGCTTGAGTCTGGCCTCAAAATTGCCGGAGTCGAGGTTTAATACTTTAGAATATGCTTCTATCGCCTGATCATAGTTCAGATCAGACTTATGAATATCCCCGATGGTTATGAACGCAGGTATGTATGTTTCGTCTTTTCTCAGGGCCAGATTCGCCTCATCCAGAGCTTCTTTCTTCTCGCCTTTACGAAAAAGGGCCTCGGCCAAGAGTTGATAAGCCGAAGGGTCCTCTGGGTTTTGAATTATGGCTTCTTCAAGATCCAGCACGGCGCGATCCAATTGCTCCTGATTGTAATAAAGGCTACCCCTGAGCAGAAGCGCCTGATAGTTTTTTGGATCGGTTGTCAGCGCAGCGTTCAGGTCCCCTATTGCCCTATCGCCTCTGGCCATAAGCTTGAAGATGTAAGCCCGCCTGATCAGCAGTTGAGGATCATCATCCCTCAATTTGATAGCTTTATTCAGATCGCTCAGCGCCGCAAGAAGGTTTCCGGTGTCAAACTGAAGCACTGCCCGATTTATGTAGGGCAACGGGTTTTCAGGGTCCAGAACGATCGACCGAGTAAGTTTCTCAAGCGCTTCAGGATACTGGCCGGTGGCCATCAGGACTGTTCCCTGATTCAAATATAGAATTGGGTCGTTGGGATCTGCCGCCTCCGCCTTTTCATAATCCTGCAAGGACTTTTCGGGTTTTCCAAGGACTCTGTTAGCCTCCGCTCGGTACCAGTAGATTTCTTTCAAATCCGGATCTAATTCAAGGGCGACATTAAAATCAGCCACTGCTTTTTCAGGATCAGACGCTTTAAGATGAGCGAAGCCACGACGAAACAAGGCCTGTGCATTCTTGGGGTGGAATTTTAACAGGCTATCCAATTCCTGGATGGCCGCCGGATAATCTTTCTCTTCAACGTCGATGGCCGCTCTTCCAAAATAAGCTCCATCGTGCCTTTCATCCATGGCCTGACTTTGATCGAAAAGCCTACGCGCTTCTTCAAAATCTTTCTTGAAAAAGTGAGCCAACCCCAGCGACGAGATCAACTGCGCAGACTGGCGCCCTGTCTGCAAGACATGGGTCAAATCATCCTCAGCGCCATCATAGTCTCTTGTCCTTATCTTCAGCCTACCCCGGGCTTCGAGTGCGTCGACGAACCCTGGATCCAGTTCCAAAGCCCTATTGTAATCTTCAAGGGCAAGATCTAAATCCTCCGACCTGTCTCTGACCTTTCCTCTCAGGAAAAAAGCCAACTTGTTGTTCGGGTCAAGTTTCAGACGTTCATCAACAACCTTAGCGGCTTTTTCCAATTGGCCGCTATCAAGCAATTTCCTAGCTTCAGTCAGGCTGTGGTCATTTGAACTCGAACAACCTACAGTAAAGAATATCATCGCTCCAATTAATAGAAGAACGGCCTTGGTCTTGTATGAAATAGGGGTTTTATTCACTTGTTCAGTCTCAAAAGCGAACTCACGAAGACCTCGTCAACGAAGGATCATCAGGCTTCAGTCTAGAAACGCTCCCGAGGTTTGTCAATCAACTGTTGACGAACGTTACCTCAGAATGATTTGATGTTCTGAATTAATACACTCATAATCCTGTATTAGCAACCATTTGCGGTAATTATATACTCAACAAGATCAAACAGTCTTGATTATATACTAATATTATGTACTAATATACATTAGTAGCGCATAGTTATTGAAATGTCCGACGGTAAGCGCGCCGGACATTTTAAAAAACCTTCAGGGAGTAGGCGCATGCAATCTTTATGGGATATCCTCTCTCAATTACAGATATTTTTTCAATTGAACTTTCTGCTCACCGGCCTTGAACTGTCCTCAACGTCAGTATTTATCATCAGGTCTTTGGTTTTTCTCTCATGCCTGATTGGTTTCATTTGGGGGTTCTTTCGAATAGCGCTAAAAATTCTTGACGTGGCCCAAACGCTCGCGGCCGCACTAGGGCCTCTACCACGTTCATTTTTCCTGTTATTGTTTCTTATCATCCCTCTATCAGACAACAGCATAGGCGGAAAATGGATAGGCTACCTTCTTCTGACGTTTTCCGCGGCTGTCTTGACCATCTCCATCGCCCTTACGGCTGTAATGTGGAAATACGGGGTCGATCAGACGCTTCGGGTGATCAACTTCTTCCGTGCCAGATCGAGAGTTAGCGAAGAATCAAGTCTGAGTGAGCAATGTTTCACGGAAAATGCGAAATCAACTCTTTGATTGATCGTGATCCCAATAGATCCACCGACTTTCATGAAAAATCCTGGCCGGCGCAAATGTCCGATTTCAGGGATTACTTCTGGGATCATTGAGTTTGACCAGGAAAGGTATTTCTATCTCAGATTCACTCGGATGATCTGTTTTTAAACGTACCTTGCCGGCGTAAAAAGAACGGTTTGGCTCCGGTTTTAATTTCAACATCAATTTTAAATGGGAAGTTGATTTCGGTTGGAGTGTGACATTGGAAGGATCCAGGGAAACCTGACCTTCGCCTTCAACGGTTTCAGCGTCAAATATCTTGTACCCTGTGGTCGCTGTGTCCGTAATATTCAACGGAAAAACAATCGGGTCCGCCAGAGACGAGACCTTCTTGTTTAAAGATGGAGGCGTTACATTTATTTCTTTGACCACGTCTGCATAAAGGGTCAACTTAACCACCGGTGTCACGGGATCGTTGGTTTTCACAAAGATTGTTTTTTGTTTCCTCCCAGCTTTCATACCGATTGTGTCGAATTGAGCCGAGATCTTTGCCGTTCCTCTGGGTGGGATTTCCTTTTTCCCTTCCACTGCTTTCGTACAACCGCAACTCGCGGTCAAATTTTCAATTTTTAGCGTAGCGTCTCCCTCGTTCCGGAATTCAAATTCTGCGGAGACACTCTGTCCGCTGGAAACTTTGCCGTAATCGTGGCTAAGCTTTTCAAACTTTATCTTTGGGCCGCCGGCTTCGCTAAGCCCCGCCAAAAGTAACGTCAACAAAATTGAAAAGGATAATTTAAGCAAAATTTTCATTGCAATCTCCATAAAACAACATCCGAGCCTGCTGAATCCCATACATCAAACAAATGAGTCTTTCAACCGGCTTGATTATTATTGGAATAGTTATTTTACTTCAACGCTGGAACCATTGAAAATTTTTCAAATGAGCATTAATATTTTTTTGCGTTGGATTATTATTTATGACTTGGTCAAATGGGAGTTGCTTCGTGTTCGGAATCTCCATGTATGAATTAGGACTCATTGCCCTTATCGGATTAATATTCCTAGGGCCCCGCCAATTGACCGAGACAGCGAGGGTTGTCGGCAGGATGGTTCGGGAATTACAAAAGATGGCGACCGACGTTCAACGTTCCATCAATTTGGATCTGGATGGCCCACCAACAACAAGTTCATCCTCATACAACTACAATCGTGAACCTACCGCCACGGAGCCTGCCGCCAAAAAAAATGATGAACCTGACAAGGATTTGAAATTGCCCGTGGGAGAAAAAGCAGGTCCGGATTTCTATGCGGAACTCTTGGCAAGTTCGTCTGAACCCGAGACGACTACGTCAAAAAATGACGAAAAAATGGAACCCGGTCCCGACCAAGAAAAGCCGAAACAGGAAGTCTCCTGATTGAAAGATAGTGTGACGAGGAATTTCAGTCTTTATTCGGAATTGAGATAGAACATTCCTATGGCCGCTATCATGATCCCGCAGGTTATTTTTTCCTTACGGACGTAGTCTTTCAGATCGTCAAGGGGGACCATTATGGTTTCGAGTTCTTCTGTCTCATCTGGATTAAGTTTGCCTGTTGGAACCGCGTTTTCAGCCAAATACACGTGAAATTTGTTTGTCAGGATTGCTGGAAAAGGGTGATTCCAGCCAATCAGTTTAAAATGTGGAGCTGTGAATCCGGTTTCCTCCATGAGTTCTTCAGCCGCGCTTTGGGCCGGAGACTGTCCCTGCTTTACGAGCCCACCCGGTAGTTCGAGGGATAGCTCCCTTGTTCCGTGTCTAAACTGATTGACAAGAACAACTTCCCTTTTTTCCGTCAATGCGATTACCGCTACCCAGTCAGTTGATTTCAGCACCTGAAATTCATGCGGCTTTCCTGTGCGAGGAGACCTGCAAGTGTTTATTTCAACTGAAAACAGATGGTATTGGCTATCTTCTCTTGTGCTAAGCAGATCCCAATAAAGATTTTTGTTTGAAAACATTTTTGTCAATCCAGTCTGATCCTTCTTGAAATGGATTCATCGTAGTCTCTTGTTTTTCGCTTGCGCGTCTTACCCCAGGGACAAGCGCGGATGCAAACACCACAAATGGGGCTTTCCAGAAAAGGTCGACCGGAATTTTCCGTGACCCTGGCGAGGCAACGATCAAAATACAGGGCCTGTTCGCGACTTTCATAATGGGAATTTGTGTTCACATTCTTGATGGCGTCCACAGGACAAGCTTCTGTGCAAAAAGAACAACGACCACAGCGATTTTTTTGTGGGTGATCTGGTTTTACAGCCGCATCGGTGAGTATGGTCACAAGTCTAATCCTGGGTCCAAAATCAGGGTTCACGACAAGGAGGCTCTTTCCCTGCCATCCTACCCCTGCCGCTATGGCTACGGCCTTGTGCGAGATATAGGAAGTCCAGTTTTCCTTATCAAGGACCTGTGAAGCTGGTATTGGAAGTGTTTTGCAACCTCTGGCCTGGATATACTGACTCACCTTTAGAGCAATAACATCCAGCAGAATATTGACCTTCGCATAGTGCTGCTGATAAAGGGGCGTAGGCCTGTCTTCAATAGGGTCAATAATTCCATCGGCCAATCTCACTCCAATACTAACAGCTCTACGGTATCCGTGGAGCAAGTCCGCCGGTTCAGTCTGAATGCCCTCCAGCAACGCTAAATCGGCAATACCCACAACATCGGCCCCGCATTGACGCGCAAAATCCTTTACCTGATGACTGTTCAAGAATCCTCCACAGATGCGACCTCAGACGTCAGAAAACATTTTCTTTTGTCCCGGCTATGTTTGCATGCGAAACGTTCGGGCTGAGCTTTTTATTCTACGGACAACAGAATATTGAGCAACTCATCATGAATAAACGAATTCGTGGCCACAATGCTTTGGCTCGAAATTTTCATTTTGCGGCCTCTTCTATTCGTGACTGTTCCACCCGCCTCCCGAACCAGTAACATTCCCGCGGCAAAATCCCAGGGTTTTAGTTTGAGTTCCCAGAAGCCATCCAGTCTTCCGCATGTTACCCAAGCCAGATCCAGGGCAGCGGAACCGGACCGTCGAATCCCCTGAGTCTTTAGCGTTACGGCGCAAAATTCCCTAAGATTGTTGGTCATTGACCTTGCTTTGTCATAGGGAAAACCAGTACCGACAATGCACCTATAAAGATTGTCGCTTTGTGTCACACGAATAGCGGAGCCGTTTAAAAAAGCGCCTTCGCCATCGGAGGCCCAGAACATTTCCTGTCTCACAGGGTCAAACACAACACCCAGCCTAATTGCCTCTTGCTCCATGAGAGCTATGGAAACGCAAAATTGCGGGTATGAATGGGCGAAGTTCACTGTGCCGTCCAAGGGATCCACAATCCAGAGAAAACGCGACCCTGATCTGTCCAGGGAGGTTTCCTCAGTCATTATGTCGTGAGAGGGGAATGACTTACGTATCTGACTCAGAATAAAACGTTCTGATGCTTTGTCTGCGTCAGTCACGATGTCGATTCCGTTCGGGGCGCTATCTTTGGACTCAATGCCGAATCGGCCCTGAAAATATGAAATGATTATTTTTCCTGCCTCGGACGCGAGTTCTTTGGTGAACTCCAGAATTTCCGTTGCGTTAATATTTGAGTTCATTGCTTAATTTAATTTCTTGAAGGTTGTGGAATCCATTGGAGTCGGATCAACACTGACAACGCGAGAGACTATTGACCCTCCGGAAACAACCGTCCGGATGTCCTCTCCTTGATCAACGTCTCCGGTTCCTCGAAGCAGTGTTCCATCAGTCGTTCTGAACGTGATGGTATACCCTCTGGCTAGAACTCTAAAAGGGCTTAAAGCGTCCAGTCTTGCGGCAAGATTTGTCACGCGGCTTTTAGAATCATCCATGATAATTTTCGTTGATCGTTCCAGTCGGGTCACAAGGCGTCCCAAATCTCCTGAAATAGTGGCTGTTTTCCTCATAAGGATCTCGGGCCTCAAGCGCCCTGACATCGCGACCAGATCCTTTCTAGCGTCAGTCAGCATCCTTATGGAGCTTTTTCTAATTCTTTCCGTAAGATCCTCAATTCTGGAACGCTCATCCTGGATCCGGCGCAATGGATACTCGAACCCTTTGGTGAGATCATCCAGGGTCTGAGCCGATCTTGTCAGACAAACGCGGATTCCATTTTTCAATCGAGCGATCAGGCTGGTGACTGAGTCCCAAGCGTCACGATCATCCGGGGCTATTATCTCGGCAGCGGCAGAAGGAGTCGAAGCGCGAGCGTCCGCTGCAAAATCCGAAAGAGTGAAATCAGTCTCGTGACCTACTGCGCTAACTATGGGAACAGAACACGACGCCACGGCCCTAACCACACTTTCATCGTTAAACGCCCAAAGATCCTCTATGGACCCACCGCCTCTTCCAATAATTATTACATCAGGCTTTCCCGAAATAACTAGCCTCTGCAGGGAAGAAACTATTTCTTCGGGGGCCTTGTCGCCCTGCACAGAAGTAGGGCTGATCAGAATATTTATTCCCGGCGATCTTCTTTTTATTATTCGAATAATATCGCGAACAGCGGCTCCCGTAGCTGATGTCACTACGCCAACCGTGCCTGGTCTCCTAGGCAGGGGTTTCTTTCTTGAACTATCAAAGAGTCCTTCAGACGCGAGCTTGGTCTTGAGTTGCTCAAGCGCCAGCATCAGGCTGCCCAGACCTACGGGCTCCATGGTTTCCAAAATTAGCTGGTACTCGCCTCTCGGGCTATAAACGTTGACTCTACCCGACGCGAGAATCTTTAAGCCATCCTCAAGTTGAAACTTTAGGTACTTACTCTGATGTTTGAACATCACGCATCTTATTTGGGAGTTATCATCCTTCAATGTCAAATAAGTGTGACCTGACGGGGCCCGTTTGAAGTTAGAGATTTCCCCCTTAACCCAAACCATTGGAAAGGTTCCCTCCAAAACCTTGCGGATCTCTTCCGTAAGTTCGCTTACAGTAAAGATTTTGCGTTCACTCAGTTCCAATTGGTATAATTCTCCTGAATCATTGATTTCACAAGCCTGCGTTTCGGAGTGCGTCATCGATTTCATCTTTCCACTTTCTCACGGCCATCAGGGCGCGTTCCGCTGTTTCCTCCCTCGATGGTTTCCCACGGCGAGTGACTCCCTGTTCAATCATTCCGTAGTTCACGTTCATCGGCTCATATCTTTTTCTCGGTAATTCGCGTGTGTGTTTGAGCAACCCACCAATTGCCGATTCAGCCGATGGTATCGACGGCTGGACTCCCTTAGAAATCAAGGCGGCCATGGATCCAACCACCAGACCGGAGGCGGTTGATTCTACGTAACCCTCAACCCCGGTGATTTGGCCGGCAAAGAAGATATTTGGAAAGTCCCTGGAGCGAGAAAACTCATCGAGCAGGGACGGGGAGTCAATATATGTATTCCTGTGAATCGACCCTAGACGAGCGAATACCGCCTTTTCCAAACCCGGTATCATCCGGAAGACCCGCTCTTGTTCTAGATGAGTCATTTTCGTCTGGAATCCGACCAAATTGTAAAGCGTTCTTTCACGATTTTCCGCCCTAAGTTGGACTACGGCGTAAGGTCTCCGTCCATCCCGAGGATCAGCCAGGCCTACCGGCTTCATTGGACCAAACGCGAGTGTGGCCATTCCCCTTGACGCCAGTTCCTCTATAGGGAGGCATCCTTCAAAATGCGGGATCTTTTCAAACGGATGAGGCTCCAATTTTGTCGCGTTGTTAATCTCAGTGACGAAATTCTCGTATAGATCGCGATTCATTGGAGCATTCAGATAATCTCCCTCGCCATCTTCGTAACGCGAGGCCCTGAACAGTTTCTCCATATCGAGACTGTCCGAATAAACTATTGGAGCGATCGCGTCGTAAAAGTGGAGTTTCGAGGCGCCGAGTTTGTTCGCTATGTCTTCAGCCAAAGGATCAGATGTCAGGGGACCGGTGGCGATTATAACCGGGTCCGTCGCTCCTAGAGGCGCTTCCGCAACTTCTCTCCGTTCAACATTTATCAGAGGACATTTTTCTATCTGTTCGGTTATGAATTTTGAAAAATGATCCCTGTCGACAGCTAAAGCCTTACCCGCGGGAACAGACGTATGATCGGCCGCTTGCATGATAAGCGAGCCCAAACTTCGAAGTTCTTCTTTAAGTAGCCCTACGGCGGATTTCAATGACGCCGACCGCAGTGAATTGGAACAAACCAATTCTCCAAAATCCGTCGACGTGTGAGCTGGAGAAAACCGGTTTGGTTTCATTTCAATCAAACGAACAGAAACACCCAGCCCCGCTACCGCCCAGGAAGCTTCGCAGCCAGCAAGACCAGCTCCGACAATGGTCACACTCAAATTAAATCCTGCAATCTTGGAAACTTGATTTAAAGGTAAGTCTACCCTCGCAGCCCCTTATTTGCAACCCTTTCAGTCTGGCCCAAGTAACGGTTAGGTTGATCAGTTCCGAAGGAGAGCCAGGAACCCCCGGCTCTTGGAAGCGTAATATGGATTTGGAGTAGCAGGAGCATGAGATGCGAGAACATTGCGTCTCTTTTTCTTTACCGAAGCCAATTGCGTGGTCGTCCCGATCACTTCAAGTTTGACTGGAACTGTTCCAGGAGTCACCATCCCGAGATCTTGCGCAGCGGCGAACGACATGTCGATCACCCTGTCTCCCACAAAAGGTCCCCTATCGTTCACACGAACGATGACTTGTCTGCGATTGTTGAGATTTGTCACTTTCAGTAGTGTATTCAGGGGTAGTTCACTGTGAGCCGCCGTCATCTCGTTCATGTCATATACTTCTCCGGACGCCGTTTTCCTACCGTGAAAACCCGGCCCATACCATGAAGCGACACCGTCCTGCTTGTAACCCACCTTCACTATTTTCATGGGATGATAGGTCTTCCCTTTTATGATGTATCCCTTGAATCGATCCAGTTTGACAAGACTAGGCGTTGCGGCGCAGCCGCATAAAAAGGTGGCAAGAAAGAGTAGAGCGATCACACGACAAGGCATTTATGTTTTCGCTGTTATTACAAATTAATAAAGTAATTATATCAGCCATAATCATACCATTAACATAATATTTAGTCAATAACTAACTATTATACTTATTGTTATTTGCCGCAGGTCCCGACAAAGATCAGGATTCGCCGTGAATTGTTCCACCATTCATGGTCAGTATTGAAGAACTTGTCTTTCGCGTGAATTCCTTGTCATGGGATATCAACAGGTAGGTCAAACTGGATTTGTTTAAAATATCTATGAGTCTCTGCGTAGTATCATCATCCAAACCGCTCGTGGGTTCGTCCAAAATAAGGACCTCAGGGTTCATTGCAAGGACTGTCGCAAGTGCTACCAGTCTCTTTTCTCCTCCGGAAAGCTTGTAAGTTATGCGATCTTCGAAGCCGCTTAAATTCAAGTCGTCAAGCGTTTTTGAGACTATCTTTTTGGCCTCTTCGGCAGACTTGCCCAAGTTCAGGGGACCAAACGCTACATCTTCCAATACCGTAGGACAGAAGAGCTGATCATCGGAATCCTGAAACAAAAAGCCGACGCGTGGGCGGATCTCGGCAAAATCAGACTCTGTTTGGCGACGCTTGCCAAAAATGGCGACGGCTCCGGATTCAGGTTTTATCAGCCCCATAATAATGTGACACAGAGTCGTTTTCCCTGTCCCGTTTCCACCAATCAGCCCAATCCTATCCCCGGTTTTTATCGTTAGATTCACCGCTTTGAGCACGTATTTCGTGTCATATCGGAAAGAAATATCACTGAGATTGATCATCGAACCACCATAATCAGGACCGCAAAAATCCCACTTACCGCAGGTAGCAGAAAATCCATTCGTTTCATCTGATAATGATGAAGAATGTAAAATTTACCTTTAAAACCACGACACTTCATGGCGGCCATTATTCGGTTCGACCTGTCAAAGCTTTTGACAAGCAACATCCCTACTAAATACGCATAGCTCCTGTATGTATGAATGTTCATGTTTGGTCTGAAAGACCTGATTTTCATGGCTCGGCTGAGAGTTTCAAATTCAGTATTAATAACATGAATATAACGGTACGAAAAAAAGAACAGCAGGGCTATCTTTTCCGGTACCCCGAGGTGAGTCAGAGCATGGGCCAGACTAAATATTGATGATGATCCCAAGAGCGCTATCATGGTTATTACTATCGCATTGGATTTCAATGTGATCATCAGAGCCATCAACGCGCCCTGTCGGGTCGCTGTCCAGGAGCCTATCGTAAACAGGGGGTCTCCTGGGTATGAAAATGGTAAGAGTAACCACAATATAACCAGAAAAGAATTTATTGCCGCAAGACGTCTAAGCGTCTTTGAAAAGCTTATCCTTCCCAATGCTAGCATGGCTAAAGGGAAGATTAGAGCCAATGCGCATACCTGGAGAGAATTGTTGACCGCTACAAAAACTGAAAAGATGACGGTGGTTACAATTTTTGATCTCGGATCCATCAGATGTATGAAAGAATCCCCATGTGAAAATTCAGTTAATCTCATAAAATTTTCAACGCCCCAATAGTTATTCCCACGCAAAACCCAAGCGTTTGACCTATCTAATTAATTTAGTTATCCGGGAGACACTAGGCTGGGCTCAAGATTTCCGGTCTAACCTTTTTGACAAACTCTACTATGAATACTGTAATTAATCCTTCAATCAGCATGATAGGTATGTGAGCCAGGATAATCAACTTTGAGGCCGGCAAGAAAGCCTTACCTGTCGCAAAAAGGGACAGCGCTACCAGAAGTCCCGAGAAGAATATGGATCCAGCCCCACAAAGAAATTCGGCCGTCATTCTGATGGCGGAATTTCCACTATTTACTAATTTCCCCAACGTCATTCCCAGGAGAACCGCTGGAAAGGCTATGTTAAAAGTATTGGCTCCAAGTGTGGTAAGTCCTCCGAACTGAAAGAGCAAAGCCTGAAAACTGAGGCCGACAAGAATAGCTGGAAACGCTGTCCATCCAAGCAAAAGCCCGCACAAACCACTAAGAACCAGATGGGCGGACGCTGGGCCCACAGGAATATGGACTAGGGAGGCTACAAAGAAAACTGCTGACAAGAGTCCGACCTTAGGAATTTGATCGTAATCGAGATTCTTGATTCCAATACCCACGCCTACAGTGGACAGTCCTGCGCCGGCTATCAAAACGGCGCCGGAGAGTACTCCTTCGGATATATGCATCGTTCTCCGTATTCCTTAACGTGGACCTAGGTTGCACTAATTGCAACTTACGGCCTTTCGTGGCACAAGTCAAGTTGTCGAGCCCGACCCTGTGTTGCAATAATTACATGGGATATCCGCCTGTCGTCCCGAGCAGGTTTTATTCCGACTGTGGGTTACCGAGATTGACCTCCTTGTTTTCGTCTGTTAGACTCGATTAGGGATAAAAATGCAGAAAGCGGCCTTTCATACGGTATTTAGAGTTTGCCAGAAGGACTGAAAAACAACAACAAACTTAAGATCTATATAATTGTGGCGGTACTAACCCTACTGATCGCAGTTGGGGGTGGATATTATTATATGACCATTGGCCAGGTATCCACCGATGACGCTTTTGTCGATGGCCACATTTTTTCCGTAACTCCCAGAGTGGCCGGCTACGTCATCTCGGTTGATGTGGATGACAATCAGGAAGTTCTCGAGGGCTCTCCATTGCTGTCTCTGGACCCCACTGAATACGAAGTAGCTCTCGCGGAAGCCAAAGCTAACTTGGCGGAATCCGAATCGACATTGACATCCCTGGAACTCGGGGTTCCCTTGGAACTTAGTCAGACCGAGCAAAAGGTACGGGGGGCCGAGTCGGAACTAAACACCCTCAACAAGAATCTTGAAACAAAAAACAAGGATGAAGAGGCTGCAGCGCAAGACTTACTACGCGCAGCGGCCGAACATGATAAAGCCCTAATTGATTACAAGCGAATGAATGAATTAATTAAAAGCCAGGCGATATCTCAGTCTACACTTGATGATGTAGAAACCCGTGTTCAAACTACCTTGGCGCAGGTAAACGCGGCTCAAGCCCGCCTTGGCGCAGTAAAAAAACAGAAAGCGGCTTTGATTTCAGATAAGGATCGTCTGGGAGCCAATATCCGTTTGGCGAATACCGGTGAGGACCAGGCTAAGATTAGGGCCAGACAGGTAGAAGCCCAACAGGCTCGGGTTGAACTGGCCCGAGCAAGGGTTCGACAGGCTGATCTGAACCTTGGCTACACAAGCATTAAATCTCCAACACATGGATTCGTCACACGAAAGAAGGTAGAACCGGGCCAGATGGTGTCTAGAGGTCAGCCTCTGATGGCAATCGTTCCTTTGAACCCTAGTTTGATTTGGGTTACGGCAAATTTCAAAGAGACTCAATTGCACGGTGTCAAACCGGGCCAGCAAGCAAGTATTGAGGTTGACACTTACCCGGGAATCAAATTCAAAGGGACCGTTGATTCAATAATGTCCGGCACTGGCGCAGCCTTTTCTCTCTTCCCTCCGGAGAACGCCACAGGCAACTATGTGAAAATAGTTCAACGTATACCGGTAAAAATAGTTTTCGATACAAAAACACCCAATCCCTTTCCGGCTCTAAGAATCGGAATGAGCGTAATCCCAACAATTTACACACACTGAAAAAACCGGCATGCCAGGACCGCAAACAAACAAGGCGCTTATCACACTGGCGGTCATGATCCCGACTCTCATCGAGATCCTGGATACGAGTGTAGCCAACGTTTCGTTGACTCATATCCAGGGGAGCCTTGCGGCTGGCCAGGAAGAGGTTACCTGGGTCCTAACCTCGTACTTGGTGGCTAATGCAATCGTTATCCCGATGAGCGGCTGGTTGGCGAGATTTATCGGGAGAAAACGCTATCTGCTGCTTTCACTTATAGTGTTTACGATAAGTTCGAGCCTATGCGGCGCAGCCACCAGCCTGAACGAGCTGATCCTGTTCAGAATTATGCAGGGCATAGGTGGCGGAGGACTTCAGCCGATGTCTCAGGCGATACTCCTCGAAACCTATCCACCAAGCCAGCGTGGACTGGCCATGGGCATCTTTGGTATGGGAGTTGTTGTAGGGCCTATTTTGGGTCCGCTCCTGGGGGGTTATTTGACTGACAATTATTCCTGGCGCTGGATCTTCTACATAAATATCCCTATAGGAGCGCTAGCCCTTTACATGATCACCAGCTTCGTATTCGATCCGTCGTTTCAGGAGCGAAGAGAAAAAGGAGAAAAGATTGATTACGTAGGACTGGTTCTACTTACAGTTGGTCTGGGAAGCCTTCAGATAGTTCTTGACAAAGGTGAACTCAAAGACTGGTTCGGCTCTACCCAAATAGTGCTGCTGACAGCCTCTGCCATTGTTTCATTGGTAGCTTTGGTATTTTGGGAACTTTATTATGAACAACCAATCGTGGATCTAAGAATCTTCAAGGATAGAAGTTTCGCAACCGGTAATTTCGTTATGTTTTTGGCTTTTTTCGCTTTTTTCGGTTCTATCGTTTTACTCCCGTTATTCTTACAAACATTGATGGGGTACACAGCATATCTGGCAGGCTGGGTGCTTGGGCCTGGAGGGGCTATAGCACTGTTCATGCTGCCATTTGTGGGAAAGACGACCGAAAGGGTGGACGCTAGGATTTTGCTCGCAGTAGGCCTTCTTATCAATGCTTATAGCCTTCACTACATGTCTGGTTTCAACTTAAACATAGATATAGAGACAGCTACCTTTTCACGCCTTATTCAAGGGGTGGGCATGCCATTTATTTTCGTTTCATGTTCTTTTGTAGCGATGGCCTACGTGCCGAAAGAAAAGCTGAACAACGCTTCCGCAATTTTCAATCTGCTTAGAAATCTTGGGTCATCCTTTGGAGTAGCGTTTGTTACAACTCTCCTGGCAAGGAGAACACAGTTCCATCAATCTCGTCTGATTGAGAATTTCGACGTATACAATCCCGGCTTCACATACAGGCTTGATCAATTGAAATTTATGTTGCAGGAAAAGCTCGGTTCATTTTCAGACCATGGCAATCTGGCGCTTGGCTACATTAACCAGTCGCTCAACAAGCAAACCGCATTGATGGCCTATTGCGATGTGTTCTATGCTCTATCATTAATATTTGTCGTTTTGGTGGGAGTTTTATGGATCATTCAAAAACCGCCTGTGGGTAAAAAATTCGAGATGCCGTCGGAGTAGGGCCAGTTCAGTTAAATAGTCTGATCGACTTCCAGTGACCGGATTTGAACCTCAACCAGAAAATAGTTCCGATCGAAATGACGTAGATTAAGAGCCAGGACCAGGCTGCCAAAATTCCCAACCCCAGATATGTCGTCATGATGTAAACAGGTGGGACAAAAAATACCCAGGACGCTATGATCTGGGCCCACATCGTAAACTTCGTGTCACCAGCTCCTTTTAGCGCTCCGTTGAATATGATGAAAACTGTGTCAAATAGGGTGTAGGCCCCTATTATCCGAACCAGGGCCACACCTTTTTCAAGCAGGGGCTCGAAAGCCAATTTCGTCTGGTGATAGGGCCTGAAAAGATTTAAAAAAAATTCGGGTATTATCCAGAAGAACGCTGTGACGACGCCCGTGTAAAACAAGGCGAGGGCTAATGAGCAATACACCCTCCTTTCCGCTACGTTGATCTGTTTTCGGCCTATGTATTCACCTACTATGGAACTCGTGGCTATCGACATACCCACCATAGGTAAGAAGGACAATGTCTCAATGCTGAGCGCAATATTGGTTGCGGCAAGGTCTATTGCCCCCAGTTTGCCCACGATCAGGACAAAAGCCGTGAATGATCCGACATCCAGAATAAATTGAGTCCCCGCTGGAAGACCGAATCTTAGGAGGGCGCAAAAGATTTTCCTGTCGAAGGTGAATTGTTTTCTGGTCTGATACTTGGGCTGATAACGGGGTCCCAAGAATAACCATGCCCAATAAATGGTCGGGAGGAAATTGGTCACAGCCGTGGCGATTCCTGCGCCCTTTATTCCCAGTTCAGGAAAACCAAACTTCCCGAATATTAAAACGTAGTCCAGAACTATGTTTCCTAAATTCCCTATGAGATTGCCAATTAGTACATACGAAGTTCGACCCCTTCCCGAGAAAAAGGACGAAAACGCTGCATTAAGAGGAAGCGCCACGCCACTGTACATAAGTATCGTAAAGTATTCTCTTTCAAGAGTGATTATATTCGGTTCATGGCCCGTATGGGCCAACACCCACCGGCCCACAGGTATAGTCATAATCAGCAGCGGGAGCGCCAACAAAGAAAACAGAATCCCTTGCCAGACCGACCTCGACAGCGTGACACTGTCTCCTGCGCCATGACTTTGAGCTACCAGCGTGTTGGTATATTGAGCAGTACCCTGAAAAAAACAGCAGATTGTAAAATAGGTTATCCCTCCGGGTGTGGCGGCCGCTACAGAGTCAATGCTGTGCCAGGAGAGCATCAACCGATCCACAAAAAGCGCCAAAGTCAAAGAGGAAGTGGAAAGGATTAGTGGGATGGATATCCGCAGAACTTCCGCATAACCCTCCAGCACATTCCGGAAAGCTCTTGATATCGGATTGGAATTTCCTGATCGAGAAGTCAAGATTTCCCAGCTCAAAAAATTGTTGTCCCTATTACGGGCCTGTTCGTCCCAAATCTGTCAAAAAGGCGATTTGAGGTGAACAGACACGCAGGAACAGTCCCAAATGTATGTTGGCGGATTTTCTAGGCGGGTACGTTCACGGATTTCTTAAGGACCGGAGAATATTTCCAGGTAACTACTTTGCGGGCGTCAAGAATCAACTCAGCTCCAGTTTGAGGGTTTCTACCTCGTCGGGAATTTTTCCCCTTGACAGTCCACTTTCCAAACCCAGAAATCATCACATCTTCCCCATCGATTAAGCAATCTTTGACTATGTCGAGGAGTTTTTCCACAATCTCGGTTGCTTCCCCTTTCATAAAACCACAGTCATCCGCAATCTTTTTTGCTATATCAGCTTTGGTAAGCGTCATACACACCCTCCCAAGTAGTTAAAAAAAATCACTAATCTGAAAATACATTAAAACAGCATGAACAAAAAAGGCAAGAAATTTCTGAAAAAAACATCATGGTTTGAGAGAAATGGAATGACAATCAAGAAGATTGACTTTGATTCAACTATCCAGGGCTATCAACGGTTCTTGAAGTTTATTCAAAAGAGGGCCGGAATAAGATTGCCTGATGAGAGCCTTCCTTATCAAACCTGAAGCGTCTCGTGGTTTAAAAATGAACCTTATTCCTGTCTTGATTCCTATTACGTTACCAAACCTCATGTATTTCCAGTATGGCCCTTTCAAACGCAAAAGACGACAAACTGCTACGATAGTCCTGGAAAAGGCCAACAGTCGTTCATCAAATCCAAGGTAGACCTCTGGACATATTGCAGCGGCCCCAAGCATCTGGGACAACGCTTTATCAAGATCAAGTTCCTCTGACAAATACCACGCCTGTTCAAGGGGATTGGGAGTCCCATTGACGAATCCCTGCTCTTGAGCCATCTTCCACAAATCAGTGCCCGGATATAATCTCACGCCGAAGAAGAATTGAGCTACATGAGTTACGGCGCGCCCCCTTTTCTGAAGATTAGTCAGCACAAAATCCAGAGATTCTTTCAACGTTTCATTTGTCTCTCCAGGCCCACCTATCATGAAAAACCACCAGACAGCGAAAGCCGTCCGATTCAGCGCTTCCGCGGCATTGAGGACGTCTTGCTTTGTAAATCCTTTTCTATATGAGTCCAACATTTTGTCTGAAGCGGACTCCGGAGTGATCATTAAAGACCTGAAACCGGCTCTCCACATCAAATCGAGGTATTCTCGGTCAAGCCCCTTTGGGTGAACACCCATTGCCGTGAACAAGGCCTTCCAGGGCCGCCTGATTATTTCTTCAAGAATCGCTCTCGAATGCTCGATCGGGTCGTTAAAAACCGAATCTACAAATTCAAAACAATTTGGTCGGTACTTTTTGAGGGCGTCCTCTATTTCGTCTACTACATCTATCGGATCTCTCAACCTTAACCGACCCCCTTCAAGGGACTGATTGTAGGTGCAATAAACGCAGCGCTTCCTGCAGCCTCTTTTGGTCTGGATGTTATAAGCCGCGCCTATTTTTCGGTATAGTGAAGTATCGACCCATCGGCCTATATCGGGCGCTTTGCCGTCAAACCCATTAAGAACAGGCGGAGTGAGATGAAACGATCCGTTAATCAGCATTCCCACACCGGGTATTCCCGAGGGGTTTTTGTGGTCTTCCAAACATTTGAGTAAGCGCTGAAAGGGCTCTTCACCATCCGAAACAACAATGTAATCGGCCTTCAAGAACCTCAGAATGGCTTCTGGAGCCAAACTTGCGGCAGATCCACCAATCACGACAGGGCTTGCCGTTATCAGTCTTAAATGCTCCATCAAACCGGCTGCGTCAGGAAGATAGGAGATTGAGTGAAGCATGTTCGTATTGTCTATGTTCCTGACAGAAACCCCGACAACATCGGGCGCAAACGACTCTACTAAATTGCTTACTTCGGAAAGTACTCTCTTGCCTGCAAAACATAAATCCAGCGTCTTCACCGAATGGCCAGCGGCCTCTACGGCGGAAGCCACATAACAGAGACCAATTGGCGCGGCGGCCAGCATATCTCCTTTTCTGTTGCTGTTTATCAGAAGTACTCTCATTAAACTGTTAGCCTACATCACGATGGAACGCTCCAAGCCCTCAGAATGGACTTGATTATTCGAAATAGCGGTCGCGCTTAAGGATAGAAATCCGTTTTCATCATGGCGTACCATGGTCTTAAAGACCGTGAAGCCATTTAGAGTGGCCTTTAATTTGGGTTTGACCGTTAAACCTAGCCTAGCCTCAAAATACCGCCCGAATGATTGAACATCAGTCACTTCCAGATCAAGTGGATCACAGAAATGAAACCCGACTCCTAGCGCTTTGACTACTGACTCTTTGGCCGACCATGCAAACGCAGCGGACTCGATAGCATTAAGATCCAGTGAAGACGACAGAAGATACAATTCCGAGTCACTGAACGCTCTATGAAAAGGGTAGGACTTTGTGAATTCTTCGGGATACGCGACGTCGATTCCACAATTTAAATTCCCGTAGCATATGGCCCCCCATAATTTCTCGCGCCCATATGAAAATGAAATCGACCAATTCTCATTTTTGAAACCTTTAAGAGTCGGTCTACCTAGACTGTCTTTCTGAATGTCCAGAATTCGATCATCCAATTCATAAGAATTCGCTCTTAGCATACCTCTCTCAATAGCGAACGCCATCAGACTACGGGCAACGAGCCGCTTGATTTCTCCACGAGACTCGCTCCCGGGGTTAACAGACTTATGCCTGACACTAGTGTAAAAGACGTCCTGCCGCAAAGAGCAAAATTCTCCTGAACGGTTTTCATCCAATTTCCGCTCGGCGCCCCTCATTTCAGGTTCCTAAACCAGATATCCATATCATCTTTATACCCTTGGAATACATTACTACTGATCCACTTGCGTCCAGTCCCAACGCGTCCCACATCACTCCTTTTTCATCACCTGATTTTTTACGCGCTTCCACGACAATCCGTTCGCCATCCTCTATCTTGCGAAAACAACGCAGTTCATTAATTCCAAAGGGAATAAGCGATCGCTTGTCATGATCGTCCCGCATCGCAAGATAAAAGTTGATCAAATGCATAAACGCTTCAAAAAGGTACGGGGAAAACTGGTATACAGTTCGCAGAGGTTTGGCAAAATCGTGGGAATGCCTGTAAGTAAACTCTCCTTTGATACAATCAGGTCCGGTTCCGTAAAACCTTTCCATGACCCGATACCGTCCTTTGAGATCGGAGCGATCAGAATACCACTCCATGACTTCGTCATGTTCCATCGATCTTGTGTCCAACTCGTCCGGTCGAACAGGAAACCCCTCAAAAGATCTGGCTGGGGTAATAGCGTTTCCAGCCATTATTATCTGAGCCTTGAAGTTTGGATGAGTCTTTTCAATCGTCTTTCCAGACTTGCCCTTTTGAGCGCACATTATAGCGTCACAAATGATTGTTCCACGTTCTTCCAAAACCTTTGCCACAAAAATTTGGCTTTCTACAGATTTATGCGGCGGGCATTCTATAACGTCAAGGAAACGGGCTTCTTTCAGGCCTACAACGTTCAAAAACGGAAATAATGTCTTGGAAGCCTCCATAAATGTTTCAACGGCCATGATCGCAGATACTATAGGGTGTTTCATGAACTTGAAAGGCTTGTGATCCACCACCCAAGGGTCTTTTTGTTGATCGAAAAATCTTAATGCCTTCAGAGAACCTTTATCCATGTCTAGATCCGGTACTGAGTCCAGCATTGGGAAATCCGCTTTTCTGAAATCTACTGACCCGATATCGATAACAGTTTCATCTGAATTTTCTACTTGAGTATCCAGGGGAGCGGAACTCAAACACGGAAGGTTCTTCATAAAGAGAGACCACGAATCTTTTTTGGAAGCGATGAATAGTTCTCGTAAAAACATTCCGCGCAATTCTTCAAGTGAAATGTACGACGCATTCATCCGGCGCATCAGTTCCTTGGTTTCAGCGTTTTCAGCCATACCGGCTCCCTCGATCGGGGGCAGCATGAGCGCCTTGAGCTGGATCTTGGGATGAATACTTCTTTGGCCCCTTATAAATGCTGACATCATCCTGTTAGCCGCTGCGTAATTAGCCTGTCCGGGGTTTCCCTGGATGGCCGCTGCCGATGAAAGAGCTACAAAAAACTTGAGCGATGTTTTGTCCAACGCGTTGAAAAGATTTAGCGCTCCGAGAAATTTTACGTTGACGACAGAGGAAAAATCTTTTGTTGGCATTCGATTGATAAAATTGTCCTTCAATAGGCCGGCGCCATAAATCACACCAGTTATTTTGCCGTGTTCCTTCTGAATTCTATCCAGAACTTTTTGAATTGAACCCGAATCTGTCACATCCAGTTGATAGTAATAAGATCTGAGGCCGCCTGCTTGGAGTTCTTCAAGGGCTTTGAGGGTCAAGGACGTCTTTTGGTCATTAACGTAATTGCTGGATCTGCTGTCTATGGATGTCCGACCAATGAAGATCAACTTTGGACCAAACGGCCCGAAAGCTCTCCCAAGTTCTGCGGACACTCCGGAAAGCCCTCCTGAAATTAAAACAACATCATTCTCGCCGATTTCGATTTTCCTATTGGCGGTTTCAAACAGAAATGGAGCCACCTTACCTTGGAGAGTGTACAGTTCTTCATTTCTGCATATGAGTTGAACCGGTTTTTTACTCCTGTCCATTGAACTTCGTATAGCGGTTCTTATGTCAGTAGATGAATCAACCAATACCGTTCTAAAAAGGACCGAACTGTATTCTAGAGCAGAGCTGAGGAAAATGCCCGTAACGGCTTCCATGAAAGCGCTCGGCGAGTCACCCCCAGATTGCAAGTATACAGACATCTTTTTGCTTGGTTTCTGAATAAATTGCTGCAACAAGCTGAAAAATCCCGTCAAAAAGTTCGTCAACGTCGCTGTTTCGGAAAATCTCGCCTCAAAAGCCTCATCAGTGACAAAGACTATTCCCGCCGGAGACTCGGAATCTCTTATTGTGTCTTTTATTTCCATCAGACCGGAATCCGATAGCAAGTCAACGATGTTTTCGTCTTTATCCGATTGACTCAAACCAAAGAAAAAGTGATCTATCCGGACCCCGTAATCCCTGCGAAAAACGTCTCCCACATTCCTGCAGAATTCTTCGGACGAAGAAGGGCCAACAACAATAACCGAATCCATCGGACTAAGTTCCAGCGGCTGAAAAGAATCGCCAGTCAGGGGAACTTCCGAAAAAGTAAGTCTTTTCAAAATTTCCTTGGGAGTTTCCAGAATCTCTGTTTCCTCGATTTCAGAATCGACTGACGCATTTTTTGCGATGGACGGAGCTTTTCTTGATACAACCATGTCGAGACGATCCGACAGGTCCTTAATTGTTCTCACGTCCATAAAGTCCTCAAGTTCGATCTTGATTTTGAATCGACTTTCCACCGCATCCATAATTACAGGAAGCCTGCTGGATCTTATTGCGAGATCTTCCCTAAGGTCCATGTGAGGTTCAATCTCATCCCTGTCATAACCAGTTACCTCCATTATTATGCGAATAATTGTCTCCGTGGTATCCGGAGCCGAGGATTCCGGTTCAGGAGCAGCGGATCTCATTGGTTCCTGTTGAGCGATTGTAAGCTGGGTTTGATTGTACGGCGTCTCAATAAGAGATGGGGTGGACAACGCGCCGAATGAATTTCCAAGTATCCTGTCCAGATCGGCTTCGCTGAATTTTGGGTCCTTAATTGTACGAATCTGCCGTAAGATAGAAGGCCTGATAAATCTGCCAAATGTTTCGATTACGAATGAGTTGATTTCTTTTTGTATAATTTCTTTCAAATCAGTTTGTATTGAAACCCTGGAATTAACTGTACGCTCCACCGGCCGTTCCTTATGGTTTTCAACCGCTTCAAATTGGGAGCCCCGATAAAGATCGTCGGTCAAATCTCTCGCATTATCAATTGGCAGAATTCCCTTGGAATACAGTTGAGCTACCGCTGTCTTGCACATTAAAGACTCGGCGGAAGGCAGACAGGTCTGAATACATGGGGCTTCTTCAATAGTGTCCTGTATAAGGTTAGACAAAACTTCTCGCGGCCCGACTTCAACAAAAAGTCTCACGTCAAATTCGTTCCACAACGTCTTGGCATTCTGGAGCCAATGAACCGGAGACTCAAGATGGGCCATCACAATTCCCTTTATCTCTTCAGCATCGTCCGGAAAAGGTTTCATCGTGGTGTTGGAAATAACAGGAATTTGGGGGGGGTGGAAATCTACGGTATCAATAAATTCTCTCAGCTCATCGTGGATACACCTCATGATCGGCGAATGAAACGCCATGCTTACCCTTAGGACGGTGCTCCTATATCCCATTTCTTTCAGTCTAGCTGAGATTTCCTTGGACTCTTCGGTCGCCCCTCCGATTACAATCTGCCTAGGTGAATTTATGTTCGTTATGTAAACGTTTTTTGCTTCGGACAGGATTTGATCTACCACGTCCAGAGGAGCGTCACAGGCCACCATGATTCCCGGGTCCACGTTCATTTTGCAGGCTTTGTCCATGCAAACTGCACGCTTGTTCACAATGCGAAAGCCGTCCTCAAAAGAGTAAACACCGGCAAGGCACAGGGCTGTGAGTTCTCCGAGACTATGTCCGGCCAAAGCCGTGGCCCTAGCCCCCAGTGAAATCAAGTGTTGCACCAAGGCGTATTCAAGAGTAAATAGCGCCGGCTGCTGCCACCTTGTTTTTTGTAAATCTTCTTCTTTATCGTAAAATAGAAGTTTAAGGATATCGAATTCCGCTACGTCAGCGGCTCTGTTCATCCATTCCCGAATCACCGGGAAGTTATTGTAAAGCTCATGCCCCATTCCGGCGTAATGTGATCCCTGACCGGGGAAAACAAAAGCCATGCGGGGTATTGGCGCGTTGGATGATCCGATATGAATGCCCTGCCTCGCCAAAACTTTCAGTCGTTTACCACCGATCGCTCCTTCGCCGGAGATCAAATCTTCGTTTTGTATCATCTCAACAGCAGCGGCTTCAGATTCAGCGATTACAGCTATCCGGTATGTTTCTCCAGCTATAGAACTTCGAAAGAAATGTATTCCATCCGGAGCCTTGACTATTGGACGCTTATCAACGGAAATCTTGAGTTTTTCTGGAGATGGAGAAAATCTTACCGCTTCTTGATTTTGGGATTCTTCGATCTGAACCACGTAGTTCGATCCGCCAAAGCCAAAAGCGTTAACCTGGAATCGCCGAGGATTGCCATTGCTGAGCGGCCAATCAGAAGGTTCAGACATTACTCTGAATCCCGCTGATTCCATTCCAATCTCGGGGTCCGGTTTGCAATAATTGATTGTTGGAGAAAAAACCTTCGAGCGCATGGCCATAACACCCCGGATCAGGCTGTTAAGTCCAGAAGCTCCCAAAGTGTGACCGATTTGAGACTTGAAAGAGGTGAGAACCGGCGGACGACCGGAATTGAATATTGATTTCAGCCCCTGGACTTCTTCTACATCGCCCTGTTTAGTGCTGGTGGCGTGGCACTCTATCAAGTCCACGGATTCCGGGCCATATGAGCAGTCCTTGAAAGAGGCTCTGATAGCGATTTCCTGAGTGGCTCTGGAAGACTCCACCATGCCAAGATTGTTATTGCTGGCTCCCATGGAAGTTATAAAGGCCGAAATATTGGCGCCTCGTTTGAGTGCGATTGATTCGCGTTCGATGACTATCATCGCTCCGCCTTCGCCAAGGACCATCCCATCACGGTCCGCGTCAAAGGGCCTACTAGCCTCGGCAGGAGATTTGTTGGCGCCCGACAGACCTGCCAAAGCCCCCAAAGCTGAAAACTCCAGGAAATGCATTGGAGTCAAAAGCTCCTCACCCCCACCTACCACAGCAGCGTCTATGATTCCGTTTCTAATCATTTGGTAAGCGCTGTAGAGAGCCACCAAAGACGTTGCGCAAGCCGCTGAAACAGAGAAACTGGGGCCCATAAATCCATATTTGTTGCATATGAATCCACCGGCTGAACAGTTTAGCCGACCGAGAAGGGTGGTGTCATCGACACCCATTCTTTTCTGCTTAATCTCTTCGGATACAAGAGCCTCCTGGTCAGGGGTAAGATTGAGCGCTCTCTTGATGTCGGATAATATTTTTTCAGAGCAACCTCTGATTATCATCTGCTCCAATGTTGACGCAGCTTCGCCTGAATTCTGAGATATTAGAACGCCAATGCGTTCTCTGGGGATGTTCGACTCCAGGATGTTTGATTCCAATATTGCGTTTTTGGCTAACCACAATGTAATTTTTGTGGCTTCAGCCATAGTTCTGAAATCTTGAGGCGGAATGCCTAATTCCTTTCTGGAAACTTCAAGGTTTTGAAAAGCCCCATATCGGCAATAGGTTTTTTCAGAAGCCCTAGGTTTTGAGCTGAAAAAGGCCTCATGATTCCACTTTGTGGACGGAACCGGGGTAACACCGCTTTTTAGAGCCAGGCTTGCCTGTATTATTTCCAGAGGACTAGCGCCGAGTGAGTTGACAACACTCATTCCGGTTATCGCTATCCTTTCGAATCCATTGGTCCCTGTGTTGGAACCACGCGTGGTGGAAGTCTGGTGGCTGGAAAAGGAAAAAGAACTCTGTTTATTGGACAATGGTTCGGAGTAGTCAGGTCTGAGGCTTACCCGAGCGGGCAAAACATCATTTGGCGCGCCAAATGCCAAATTCTCATGGATTTGGCGCAGAGAAAGCTGGACGTTGATTCCCCCCGCGCATGCGCCACTCATGAATTGGCCCTGCTTCATTATTTCTGATTCAGCCAACTTTTCGCCATCGGGCTTATTCATGCCTTTAGCAGCAATGAAAAGACTGCCCGCGCTCAATGTCTCTATTTTCCTTCGAAAGGAACTTTCGTTCTCGGAACCGGTGGCAAAATCGCGTTCGAGTGAACAAATCGCTTCTATCTTTGGTGTCTTCAGGGAGCGTACACGTAGTCCAGCGCTTTCGCCGGTAACTATAGTCGAGCCGGGCTGAGCTTCAAGAATTCTCTTTTGGTAAATCCGGCTTAGTGCTCCTGTTTCAACAATTTCTTTTGAAGCCAGATATACGGTCCCCATTTGGAGGCCGTCGGCGCCCATGATAGATGCAATGACCGATGTCAAACGGTTAAAAAAGCCACCTGCGAAAATTATCGTGGAATCTTTAAAGAGTTCAGGGCGACGGCTCTTAAGATCCAGAGCCGCCTGGACAAGAGTCACAGTACTATGAACGCCGACATGCCCCCCCGATTCATGACCCTCAAGGACCACAAACTTTATACCGTTTTCGAGCGCCAATCTGAGCAGTTCCTCATTCGGCGCGATGTATATAGCCTCAATACCATCTGAAATGAAACCCCTGGCGTTAGATGGCTCTCCAGCAGCTATGACTACAAATCGAGGTTTTTTAGACTTTACCCATTCAACTTGCTCGTCACGGAATGGATTCTCGGACAGGGTGATTATGTTCACGGCATAGGGCCGATCGCCCAAGTGGTTTTGCAAATCAGAGAATTTTGAGTTCAATGTGTTGGAGTCCATAAGCCCAAGCGCCAGCGTTGGTAACGCTCCTGACTCCAAAATGCCTGACGCAAATTCCATTGAATCAGTAATCCAGGACATGGCCCCCTGAATAAATGGATATTCTGTCCCCATCTTCTCAGCAGTTGGGCTCTTTACGAAAGACACGGCTCGTTCGGGGGCCGTGCTCAAACACTTTTCAATGTCTTTACTAAATTTCTCAATAGCCTGTTCAGTGAAAAAACCGTAGCGACGAACAAAAGATGCAGCGAACGTCGCTTCAGTACCTAGAGGGATCAACTCATCTTTCCCAAACTTGCTTTTAAGGGGATGCGTCAAATTTTTCAAAACATGCCTGATAAAAGAAATTCTTTGTTCGTCTCTTATTTCGGCGCCACATAAGGATCCGGCGAAATCTTTCAAATCTTTTACGGACGTAGAATTACCCTTATTGAAGACTCGGAGATAAACGTCTAAATTTGCCCCTATCAACTCAGTGTGATCCGGGCGAATGTTCTCAATGCGCTTCTTGAAATCTTCGTCCAGGTTGACCATGTCGGTCAGCCAATGGAGACTCTCAAACACTATGCCCTTTGCTCCACAGGCCAGAAACGCCGCCGCCACCTCGGGAAAGGAGATCCCGCCCCATATGAAAATATTCGCAGGAGAGTTTGATTGCTTGAGTAGCGAAGAAACAGTTGAAAAAAGCGTGAGCAAGGTCTCTGACCCAGCAAAACCGGCTGCTTCATTTCCCTTTATGGCAATGTTCCTTATGTCTGGATGGTCTTTTATAATTTTCCGGATGGAGCCTAAATCACTCAATATTGGGATAATCTCAAAATCAGACGCTAGCTCTGCAATTTGTTTAAATATTGAATTTTTGTCCTCCAAAGCGCCAACAGGTTCCATGTCCAGCCAAATTCTTCGGACATCTATTTCATTTAGCGTGGTTACCAATTTTGGGTCTGAGAGTACACAGGGGGAGATCTTAAGATCCACTACATCTTGCGACGCGTCCGCTACTAGTAGCAAAGATTGATACAAAGATGGATTTTCAGATCCAAGATCAAAAGCCACTCGAACATTTAGGTCTTTGGCTGTATTTATTAGTGAGGAGGTAATATTATTAGCTTGAAACAGGAAAATTAATGAAGCTTGATCACATGTGACTGACATCTAACACCCTTATTTAGGAAAATAAATTCAAACTTATAGTATAAGCTATCATTCTCTGCATGTAATCAAAAAACTTGGGTTCAAGTCAATAGCCTCACGATTCCCTGTATGAGACACCATCTGCTATTACAATATTTTAACCTACTAATGAAGATGTGAGATTGATTGATTTTATAGGATTGGTCTTGGTTTTTTGTTTGTAATGTCATACGCCTACAGTCTAGATTAATATGTTCGAATAAGGGTGTTCCTAGAGCGGAATTCTAGAACATGCGGAAGATACATGTCCGATTCCATGAATGTGCTTCTCACCGGTGGAACAGGATTCCTCGGGGAATATCTGTTGGCTGAATTGCTTGATCGCCGTCACAGCGTATGGGCCCACTACAGGAGTGAATCACGAAAGCTGGATACTAATACGTTTCTTGGGGGGCTCGGGCTCCCGAGAAGCGCGGGATCCCTAAAATGGTTCAAGGGTGATATCCTTGAAGCTGACAATCAATGGGACCAGTGGCGCCAGGACTATAAAGGAATAAAGACGTGGACACACTTTGTTGCACAGCGCGGCTTCTACACGACTGCACATGGACGAGCATGGGGAGCCTCTCAGGACAAACCTAGGTTCAACGGTGACATTAAGAAAATTGATGGACCGAAAAGCCCCTTAAAGTCCACATAATTAGCACGGCCTTCGATTTGCGGGCGCTGGAGCGCCCTTTATTCAACCCAGAAACAGGATCGAGAGGATGGTGTGGCGGCAAATGCAGACAATTCTGTTGCGCTTCGCGAACAACCCGGTGTTTGATCGCTCCAACATCGACAGGGCGCTAACAAATCTTCCAGTTCCTCCCATTGATTCTCAATACGTTGACAGGATTATCGATTACGCCGTTGAAAAAGATTGGGGGCATTCAGGGCAATAGTCCGAGACCGAAATTGCTGTGATTGACCAAAATGAACGTTTCCTGCTATCAGGGAATCTAACAAAGCAAAATTCTTCATGCGTTTAAGTGACTGAGAACTGGACCTTTTTGGCCGGGGCTGTCCGCTCCCCTGCCGGTGAGCATATTTCACCCGATAGAGGCTTTCCATGATCCCTGAAGTCGATTACAACGTATTTCGTGGCCTCAGTTACGGCTTGTATCTCGTAACATCAGCCGATGGGGCTCGCATCAACGGGCAAATCGTTAACACTGTAATACAGGTTACTTCTCAGCCGCCCTGCGTCGCAGTAATTATCAACAGAATGAATTACACCCATGAGTTAATTATAAGCGGCGGCATTTTTGGTGTATCGGTGCTCAAAGACTCCACGCCTTTTCCCTTCATTGGACTTTTTGGATTCAAATCAGGACGTGACGTAAATAAATTTGAGAAAACCGGCCATTTCATTGGCCCAAATGGATGTCCGCTCGTGACTGATAATGTCTTGGGCGTAATGGAAGTCAAAGTCAAAAATCATTTGGATGTAGGCACACACACAGTTTTTATTGGTGAGGTAGTTTTTTCGAAATCCATAGATGAGGGTCGGCCTCTCACTTACGAATACTATCATGTACATTTGAAGGGAAAAACGTCGAAAAACGCTCCTACGTATAATCCTAAAGCCTGATCCGGGATATGGGGGAAAAATCCGGAGCCGTCATAAACTTTAATAAATCAACGACTGTTCGAGGCCAATATTTCTTAAACGTATTCCTTTTACTACTTGAGTAGATTCAGTCTTACAGGCGCCTTTAGAATCGCGTAAGACCCATTTTCCGACTCTTTTCGTTCTGCTATACCCACGTAATCTTCTATTATGCCGGCCACTTTCTTGGCGTCATCGGAAATCATTCGGACACAACCGTGAGATTGGTTGCGTCCGATGCTTCTGGGCGCGTTAGTGCCATGGAATCTGTAGCCATAATCCTCAAGTTTCACAACACCCTCAATTCGATCCTCCGAATTCGAAAGGTCTTTTTTCCTGGTCGTTGGTGTTCTTTTCTTGAGAAGAGGAGCCATGGTTCCCCCATAGACTCTTTTACTGGGCGAATCCCCCGCCGCCCATGCGCGATTTGGGGGCGGAATCCACCACGGGTCCTGGTCATATATGTGCGTTACATAGTAAGTGCCAACCGGGGTAGGAAATTCTGGGGCCCCGAGCCCGATCTTGCACTCATAGAGTATTTGAATGTCGGCGCCTCTCCTGTGAGCAAGTAATTTAAAAACATGCGTTGAGTGACTTACCTGGATTTCCAGTCTCTGAATTTGATCTTCCTGAAAAGAAATGACTGGATTTGGAATACTACCCAATTTTTTTAGAAGGGAGCCTGGTATTGGCGCACCTTCGCCTTTTTGTCGCACGGACCACGACTCCGTTTTCTGCGGATGATTCCAATTTTCAGGTTTTAATTCAAAACGGGACCGCGGGTCCCCGGGTATCCTGATATCGAAAATTGACGTTCCCAAGACGTAGGCTTCGCCTTGTCCGGGCGCATCCGAATTAACTGAATCAGTGTTATTCCTGGCAAACCGCTGGTGACTTCTATTACTTGGCTCGGTTTTTTTTCTTCGGCGAGTCTCAGGTGAAGGATTGGTTGAATTTAGTTTCGTCTGTTCCTGATCGAAATTCTTCGCGTGTAAGAATACATTCTGACGCGACAAACTGGAACGCGAAGAAGTGGAATCCATCATTAAATTATTCTGGGAAATTTGGGATTCCGCGGCAACCTGGGAAAAAAAACAAACACTAGCGCCTAAAATCAGAGTTAATATTCTGACCATAAGAATCTCTCATGATATCCTGTTATGATAACGCAACTTGTTCACATTATTATCATTTCTTTCGAGATAAATCAATAATATTTGACTTACAATCTATCAGCCAATAATAACATGTTGATTGCCGGACAGACTTACCCTCTTGTCGTAGTTTCACATAGGTGAACAGAAACATCTTTGTCAGGATAGGTATTTACTACAACTAATTCAACTAATTCCAATTGTTAAGGCTATATTGTAAATTCAGGATTTTTGCCAAATTAACGCATATATGAAAATCTTGACAGGGTCGTTAAGTAAGGTTAGGATTGTAATGTCGATATCCCTCATACATACCGAACGGCCCTGGTTTAGATGTTTTGGCGCCGTTTACGGTGATACTTCCGTCCTGTCAGGCATTTGATCCGACTTTCAGTGAGTCGAGATCATGGAAATTTACGAAAGGTGAAGTGACCGTGAAAGAGCTATTATCTGGAAACGAAGCAATAGCAAGAGGGGCCTACGAATACGGTGTTCGATTGGCCTCAGCCTATCCGGGAACACCTAGCACAGAGATCCTGGAATATATAGGTGAAAGGTACCCGGAAATTGTCGCCGGATGGGCCCCAAATGAAAAAGTGGCTGTAGAAGTGGCGGCAGGCGCCTCCTATGGTGGGTCTAGAGCATTGGCTGCCATGAAACATGTAGGATTAAACGTGGCGGCGGACCCGTTTATGACCCTTTCTTACACCGGAGTTAACGGCGGATTTGTCATAATAGTTTGTGATGATCCTGCGATGCATTCTTCCCAAAATGAGCAGGACACAAGAAATTACGCCAAATTTGGTAAAGTTCCGTGTCTGGAGCCTTCTGACAGCCAGGAAGCCAAAGATTTGATAGGCGAAGCGCTAAAAATAAGCGAAGATTACGACACACCGGTAATATTCAGGAGTTCCACGCGTATCTCGCATTCTATGTCGCTCGTAGAAATGAGGGAAAGAACAGAAGGTCCGAGAGAGTTAGGCCTTAAGAAGGACCCTGTGAAGTATGTAATGCTGCCCGCCATGGCTAGAAAAAAGCATCCCTTTGTGGAAGACAGGCTCAAACGCTTAGCCTCTTTCGCTGAAACTTTTTCTTATAACAAAATTATAATGGCGGACGAATCGTTAGGCATCATAACTTCTGGTGTGGCTTATCAGTATGCAAGAGAAGTCATGCCGAACGCGTCATTTTTGAGATTGGGCATGGTATGGCCCCTTCCGGAAAAGATGATTCGCGATTTCGCTTCAAAGGTTAAACGACTCGTAGTTATTGAAGAATTGGATCCCTTCATCGAGGAAGCGGTTCGTTTGATGGGAATCGACGTCGAGGGAAAAAACCTCACCGGGCTGTGCGGCGAACTATCGCCGGAACTGGTTGAAATGGCGCTCCTGGGAAAGTCTTCGGCCAAGAGTATAGGATCCATCGATATGGAACTGCCTCTCAGACCCCCTAATATGTGCCCGGGATGCCCTCATAGGGCCACCTTTACAGCTCTCAAGAAAAACAAGGTTTACGTTGCGGGTGATATTGGCTGTTACACCCTGGGAGCGCTGCCTCCATTGGGCATGCTGGATAATTGCCTTTGCATGGGAGCCGGCATCGGCATCGCTTCAGGCCTTGCCAGAACACTTGGGGAAGTAGCGAAAGGAAAAGCCGTCGCAGTCATTGGCGATTCCACGTTTTTCCATTCCGGCATGACCCCCCTTCTCGAACTGGCTTATAATGGAGGCCAATCTACAGTTGTAATAGTAGACAACAGAATCACGGCGATGACCGGCGCTCAACAACATCCCGGAACCGGGTTCACATTGAGAGAAGAACCTACAATAGCGGTCGACATGGCCAAACTCTGCGAGTCTTTCGGATTGAAAAGGGTTAGAGTCGTCAGCCCCTACAAGCTTAAAGAGCTGGAAAAGATAGTAAAGGAAGAGTTGGAAGCTCCGGAACCCTCGGTGATCATTGCAAGAGCGCCGTGCGCTCTCCTGAAAAAAGGCCGTATACTCCCGGACAAACCGTTACGAATCAAAAAGGACGTCTGCACCGGTTGTAAGACATGTATAAACACAGGCTGCCCGGCTCTTGAGTTCGTCAGGATCGATGCGCCTGAACCCGGAAAGAAACGGAAGGGCTACTCCAAGATAAACGCGGCGTTGTGCGTCGGATGCGGCACATGCCTTGAGGTTTGCAAGTTTGATGCTATTGAGGAGGCGTCATGAGCCAGGATCGTGTATACAATGTATTGATTGTCGGCGTTGGCGGACAGGGCATAATTCTAGCGAGTGACGTGCTTGGTCGTGTGGCCGCGAGACACGGTTATGACGTGAAAAAGAACGAAATTCACGGGATGGCCCAGAGAGGCGGCTCTGTTTCAAGCCACGTTCGTTTTGGAAAGACTGTGAATTCTCCTATCATTAGGATGGGGGAAGCTGATGTTCTGCTCTCCTTTGAACAGATTGAGACACTTAGATATTTTCCGTTCCTGTCTGAGAAAGGGCAGGTCGTTGTGAACGATCAAAAGATTTTGCCTCCCGCTGTTTTCACGGGCCAGCAGGAATACCCGAACGATGTTCTCGAAAAAATTAAGCAAAAAGCCCCAAACACCATAATTGTCGACGGGCCGGAAATCGCCAAGAAGATTGGGAACCCAAAGGTGCTAAACGTGATATTCCTCGGTGTACTGTCAAAGTTCCTGGATATCCCGGCTGAAGTTTACGAAAAGACCCTGAGAGAATCACTAAAACCAAAGCTCGTAGAAATTAATATTAGGGCCTTTAACGAAGGACGAGCAATGGCCTAATTTTAGAATTGGCCTCAGATCAGTCCGATCATCCCCAAGTGGTCTCAGGTAGAGACTCGCTTCCCCCGAACTCCCGCAGTTTCCCAAGTACTGCGGGAGCCCCAATCGCAAGCATTCTTTTTGACTTAATTTAAGTATTTTATTATAATAACTGCGCAACCTGCTAATATTGATTTCTAAGTTACTATAAGGTCTAAATGAACCTAGGTGCGCCGGAGTTTTTCGTTTTTGGATTTTTGCTAGGCTCATTTTGCGTTTACTTCATAGTAAACACCAGAGCTTCTTTGAAAATTCAACGGTCACTCGCTTCCGCCGCCGGCGAACACGCCGCCCTGTTAGAACGTCTTCAGATTCGCGAGACGCAAGTTCAGGAATTCAGGAAAGAGGCTGAAAATTGTCGTGAAGTCATATCCAGACTCAGGTTGCAGAATTCTGGACTTCAAAATCATGTGACCTCTCTCACAACGGAGATCAGGGCCGAAAAAAAATATTCGGATGAGAAACTCAGTATGTTCGAGATTGCTCAATCGAAGATGATTGACGTGTTCAAGTCAGTTTCGTCCGAGGCATTGAGTCACAACAATCAGAGTTTTCTGGACCTTGCCAAAAGTGAATTGGAGAAGAGCCGACTTAAAGCCAAGAGTGACATTGAGAGCGAAAAGTTTGAAATTCAGTCGTTGATATCACCCTTAAAAAATTCGCTCCAGAAAGTGGATGCGCAACTTCAAGACCTTGAAAAACAAAGAATCGAGGCATACTCCAGCGTCAGCGAACAGGTTGGGGCTCTGGCTAGAGCACAGGAACAGTTGAGGTCAGAGACATCAAACCTCGCCCATGCATTGAAAACACCGATAGTTAGAGGACATTGGGGAGAAATGCAACTACGCAGGGTTGTGGAATTGTCCGGTATGCTTAATCATTGCGATTTTGAGGAACAACCATCCATTTCTACAGAATCCGGACGCCTGCGTCCGGATATGATCATCAAGCTACCGGGACGGAAAACCGTGGTCGTAGACGCTAAAGCCCCCATGGACGGTTATTTGAAGGCGGTTGCGGCTGAATCTGGCAAGGACCGATTGCGGCATTTGAAGAGTCATGCACGACAAATCAGGGATCACATTGGGAAATTGGCTTCCAAGTCCTACTGGGAACAATTCGATAACGCCCCGGAATTTGTCGTCATGTTCCTGCCTGGCGAAATCTACTTCAGCGCAGCGCTTGAAAATGATCCCGGCTTAATCGAAGTGGGCCTGAACCAACGCGTTATCCTCGCGTCGCCAACCACAATCATCGCATTGCTTAGGGCGGTCGCATACGGATGGCGGCAGGAGAAAATTGCCGAGAGCGCTCTCCAGATAAGTGATCTTGGGAAAGACGTTTATGAACGCATTCGCATATGGGTTGACCACATCGAAAAAATCGGCAAAGGCCTGGAAGGCGCTGTGACCGCGTATAACAAGTCCGTGATATCTCTTGAGTCTCGGGTTCTTCCGTCAGTACGAAAGTTTACCGACCTTGGCACGGGAGGTCAGGGCAATATCGTTGGCCTGCGTCCCGTCGACAAAGCAGTCAATGTTTCAGAAAATCGCCCGTCAACAAAGTCCGCCTTGGCATGATGTTTACAAGTCCAGGTTTTTAGTCACAAACGGGGACTCGCTTAAATTTTATTCTCTCCCGCGCGTTGGCTTTTCGCCGTTTCTGGCGTAATGTCCTAAAATGTATCTAGTAAGGGAATTGACCCCAAAACAGGAGGTTATATTGAGCGACGAAGCGTGGAATCCCCAGAAAGTAAGACAGGAAGTTTATGACGCGAGGACAAAGCTGTTTGTGGTAGCCAAGGTACTGGAGACCGGCAGCGTCAATATGAAAGAGCAGCCAGAGTGGGCTATGGTTGTCATGCCTCTGCTAAAAGATATTCTGACATATGTTGGTAAAATTCAGGAATCTCTAGAGGAAAAACCGGCTTAAAACTAGCTTTTCCCATTGGCGGAACACCCATCCCTATGGACATTCCGAGGGTGGTAAAGAGCAAGGTTCTCTATTTTTTTCAGGTTGACTATAACCCCAGGGGCTGTTTAAGAGGCAGGACCATGGTGAACAATGCCCCTTTTTCAACGTCACTTGCGGCAAAGATGTGACCTCCGTGGTCATTGATTATCTTACGGGTGGTAGCCAACCCCAATCCGGCTCCGGATTTCATCTTGGTTGTAAAAAAAGGGGTAAACAATTTTCCGATATTTTCTGAGCCTATGCCAATTCCTGTATCCTTAATTTTAACTATGATTTCCCGATCCTCTGGCTCACAGGCTATGCACAAATCGCCTCCATCAGGCATGGCCTCTACAGAATTCTTGATCAAATTTACCAGAACTTCAAACATTTCGTGTTTCTTGCCCACCAAAAAACATCCATCTTTTAAGTTCAAGACCATGTTGATATAAATTCCTTCCCTTTCCGGGTTATTTTTCCAAAAAGGTTTCGTTATTTCAACAGCTTGCTTGATTATCTCAGAAACATCCAGAATTTCCAGAGGTCGATCTCTTTGACTGGAAATGCCGGCAAATTCCTGAAGCCTTTTAACGGTTTCAGCTCCAAATTTACACCCGTTGATCATGCGTCTCATCACGACTTCAATATTTTGAAGATTACCCTTCCTAGTCTCTTGGAGAGCCAGTTCGGATCCTGCCATGACCACCTGAAGCAAGTTGTTGAAGTTATGAGCTACGCCGGCGGCTAATCCAGCTACTGCCTTGAAACGTTCCGACTGGAGAAAGGCTTCCTCTGACTTCTTCTTTTCCGTTATGTCACGTGAAAAAACGGCTATTTGCACGACCTCGCTTCTTGTGTCGAATATGGGGTAAAAACTCTGGTCGAAGTAATTTTCAGCTCTTGTATCTTCAAATCTTATCGCTTTCTTTTCAGCGATTACCTGCCCGAACTTTTCTCTCCGCCGCTCAGCCGATTCCGGGTCGATCAGGTCAAAGCAATTTTTCCCTATCAGGTCATCGACCGGTATGTTGAAACTCGCCGCCATAGTCTTATTGGTTCTAAGAATTAGTCCTGCGGTGTCCGCCAAAAATGCCATGTCGGAGGAAGCGTTGAGTATAGCTTCCATCATTTCCTTGCTTTTTCTGAGTTCATCTTCAGCTTTTCTTCTCTCGGTTATGTCTTCAACAATTCCGATCCCCCCTTGAAAAACCCCATCTATCAGGACAGGACTCATGACGCACTTAACCGGTGTAATCTTCTTAGCCGTTACCGAAGCGTATGCCCCCTCATAATATCCAATTGTACCTGACAAAGCCTTTCGAATTGACCCCAGAATTGATTGATCCTTCAACAGGTTCAACATATCCAGACCAACTAGTTTCTCTCTCGATGATCCTATGATCTCGATAAATTTTTCGTTGCAGGTTGTAATCACTCCGTTTCTGTCAAATCTAAAAATTCCTATCGGTGAATACTCAAATATTGATCTGAATTCCTGTTCCGATTCCTCAAGAGCTTTTAGAGCCGCCTTCCTTTTCGTGATGTCTCTGGCTATAGCCTGAAATCCTATTATCCTGGATTGTTCCGTTATTAACTGAACAATTTGCCCCAACCATATGATCTGTCCTCTCTTGGACACTATCGGATATTCTTTGTATGTGTCAGGAATCTTTTTTCTGACCTGATTGAAATAAAATTCCTCAATTTCATCCTTGTACGCGGGGTGTATAAAATCGACGTATCGACGTCCGAATATTTCTTCCCTCGAGTAACCTGTGATACGTAGAGCTACCCGATTGATCAAAGTAAAACATCCATTGGCGTCACATGAAAAAATGATGTCATTGGCGCTCTCTACCAGACCTCTGTATCGTTTCTCACTTTCTATCAGGGCTTGTTGAAGAGTTTCACGATCAGCTATCTCTCTCTCCAGGCTTTTCTTTGTTTCCATGAGTGAGGCAGTGCGGTCCAAAACCCTCGCTTCAAGCGTGCTTTGAGCCTGTCTAAGCCTTTCTGCGTAAATTGAACGTGAAATTTCTACCGCCGCTAGGTTCCCCACCAAAGTAACGGTTGCTAGATCATCCTCAGTAAATATGGTGTAGCTTCTATTGAAAACGTAAAGGACTCCAAGATCTACCCCGCGACTCCTCAAAGGAACCGCAATCCCGGAAATTACGCCTTCAGCCTTCACTGTTTCAAGCACTGGACTACTGGCCATTTCCCTAAAATAATCATAGACAATAACCCCAACCTTTTCCGCTGAGACTTTTCCACCCATTCCGGAACCGATAGGGAAACGCATCATTCTAAAATCATGCGTCTGAATCCCTGAGAAGGCCCTCATGTACAACTCATGAGATTGATCATCAAGCAACGCTATAAATGATGTGTCCGTCTGAAGTATTTCCCTGGCCTTTTGCGCTATGAGATCCAGGTTCTCGTCAATGGATCTTCCCTTGGGTATTGAAAGTGCGAGATCGTATAGGATGCGAAAAATGCGTAATTGTTTATCGGGATCTTTATGTTTGTCTTCCAAGTGTGGAAGAGATTGTGAAGAGAACGACGCCGAATCATCAACATTGCCGATCTGAAGATCGTTCGAATTTTCGGTTTTTGTTGATGAACCAATGCCCATGGTTGGTTCCTCTAAAGGAGGCGAAGTCATTTGTTGAAGGCCACTTTGGATGTTTAGAGTCCCTGACCGGGGCTGGTCAGGGACATTCGGAGCCGGATATCGGCGAAAGACAGTCTTGAAGGGATCGATCGAACGTTTTATTTAACTCTACCCCATTGAAATTTCTTTGAGCTATTTTCCAATGAGTTTGACGAGCCTTGCTCCGGACTTTGAGCAGACACTTGGGCCGTTCCCGGAATGGTGGCGCTTCGGCCGGGTTCAGATCCTACCATTGAGGGCCTACCCTCTATGCCCCACTTAAATGACTGTTTCGATTGCGATGTTTGTTCTCTGACATCCGGGATTTGTTTGCCCCACTTGAAGCCTGAAGCGCTTGGCGCAGGGGGCGTAGACACCGCCTTGGTTTCCTGTCTCACAATATTGGGGCGAGTTCGCTGCGTTCTTATCTGATTAGCGTTTGCGACTGCAGGTGGTTTAGCCTGTCGAACAGCGGCATTGGCGGCAGAGGAAGCCGCTCCTCTGTTGAGGGATTGTGACCCCTGCGGCGGAGTCGCCGCTGCCCCGGATTCCTGACTCTGAGATTCCCTGCCATCCCAATAAATATCATTATTGTAAAGCATTCCTTCTTCCGAACCTCTGGATGCTGGAATCGCAGCGGGTCTCTGGCTGGTTTGCGCTCGTTGCCGGGACGGTGTAACGACCCTCGTGGTTTCTCTGACTTCAGGCGCGCCACCTCTCCCTACCGGTGGAGTCAACCTGGTTCTCAAAGTAGGATGATTGGATTGAGGAGAAGATGAAGGCAAGCCGTATGATCCAGCTCCTAAAGGGGAATTGTCGTATCGACCATAGCCCTGAACGCCGGGGTATTGATCATAGCCATACGGGGCCCGGTTTCCCTGGGCGCCTGACTGTTCCGCGTACCCATACGGTGAACCATAACCGGATGAAGAGTTCTGCCCATAACCTGGATACGATTGAGCATAACCTGACGACCCGTAGGAGCTGTAGTCCTGGCCTTGATATGGTTGATAACCGCCATAATAATCCTGACCTACAGCGATCCCGGCCAGAAAAAGACAGAGAAGCGCGGTAAAACCCGCTCGAAATATTATTTTCATGAACACACTCCTTTAGCCTCAAGCATATCACCATTGATCTTGCGAAAGAACAATGGACGGCGCTCAATAGTTACAATCTTATTTTCATTAGTAATTTTAACTAATTTTGCCATATTAATCAACTCAAATTTGAATCTATGTTCATCCTGTTTCCTTTGAAAACGTTTCTCGGTATCAGACGGTATTGACCCGAACTTTATCCAAGTTTATCCTAGGTCCCATGAAAATAGCCCATCTCTCGGATTTGCATTTCGGAGCGTCAATATCTCCCGAAAAACTGAAGGCCCTCTCATCCGATCTGCTCGACCAACAGCCCGACCTGATCGTGGTGTCCGGAGATGTTACGGACAGGGGTCACACAAAACAGTTCAGACAGGCAAAAAATTTTCTCGATTCAACATGCTCCCCATACTTGACTATCCCTGGAAATAGGGAGACGCCCGTTTTCGCTCCATGGGAACTTCTGTTTCCTTCATTTTCAATGAGACGCTACAGATCCTTTTTTGGTTCAAGCGACCAGGTGTTTTTCAAATCCAAAGAACACCAGGCCGTTTTCTTTGGGCTAAATTCAGTGAGCCAATTTCCTTCATGGCCAGGATCCATTTCCAGAAAGAGCAGATATTGGTTCAAAGAACAGGTGGAAAAGTATTTACCATATCTAAAGGTTCTTTTCCTGCATCATCCCGTGCTCCCTGTCCTACGCGCGTCATCTTTTTGGGCTCACCAACTATCGGATGCCGGAGCAATTCTTACTATATGCGCGCAATCTAAAGTGAAATTGATATTGCAGGGTCATAAACACAGGTCTTCGGTAGTCGAACTTCGAATTCCCGATAATAAAAGCTCCATCATTGTATCGTCTTGCGGGTCTCCTTTGTTGGAACACTGGGACAGCGTATATCACGTCATCAGAATCAACAAAAGATTAATCGAAATTGAACCACGGGAATTTATTGATAGCAAATTCTGGACTAGAACAATCTATGAATTTGACAAATTCTGATTGGACTTAATCAGGAGGACCTGACTGTATCTTTCTTCACCTCTGCGTCGGATCTCCTCACATACACAGGAACGAGCCGATGAATGTCATCTGAAAGACCACACCTTAAACGCTTTTCGGCAAGGATGCCACAAGCCGAAGCAGAAGGCCTAAGCACAGGTTTTAGATAGACATCCCGGTTCTCGAAAATATCCTCTATCAGTTCCTGAGCCCCACAAATAAACACTTCACGTGGTTCGAATCGCGCTATAAATTCCGCCAATTCGCTTTTGTTTACCAGTCTTGGGGATTGAATAATTTCTATGGCCTCGGAACTTTTTTTAACAAAACCCGAGTAAACCTCACCCCTGCCAGCCTCAATTATAGGGACTCCTACATCTCCAATTTCCAAAGCCTGCCAGGCAAGGATCTCCAGAGTCGAAACACCGCAAATTTTTAGGCCTAGCCCAAGAGCTAGACCTTTGAATACAGACAGACCCACCCGTATCCCAGAGAATGATCCGGGTCCTACCGCTACGGCGAGCCCATTGAGGCTGCCGGGTTCAAGATTCGCTATTGTGAGAACTTCCTGGATTGCCCCTGAGATGTTTTCAAGATGTTCCTTGCCAGGCTTCAGGACCAGTTCCTGGATCAGCTTTTCTTCTCTTGTTAGAGCTATACAGAGTTCAGGGGTAGTGGTGTGCGCAGCAAGAATCAGCAATTGAAATCCCTCGACAGACAAATTTTCAAAGACCAACCAAGGTTTACGAAGCCAAGATTAGCTGGTCCGAGACCTAAGGAGACAGTGCCCAACCTTTTGTGACGATCCTGTATATGTCATTGAAAAAGACTAAACCAATCAGGAACACTATGATCAAAAGACCTAACTGAACAGCGACTTCCCTGATTTTCCCGGTGACCGGCTTTCTTATTACCGCCTCGATGAGGAAAAACAAAAGATGCCCGCCATCCAAGACTGGTATAGGAAGCAAATTGATAATCGCCAGGTTAATGCTAATGTAGCTCATGAGAAATATGAAGCTGAAAACTCCGGCTTTCAGGCTTTCGCCGGAAGCCTGGGCAATTGTTATAGGACCACTCAATGCCTTGACGCCTATTTCCCCACGAACCAGCTTAACGACAGTCATGACCACAAGTTTTGTCAAATATCCTGAAAAGCGGACACCTTCACCAATCGAGGCCACAAAGCTCAGTTCAATCTTTTTTCCGGATGGAGCAATGCCTATCCTTCCCTTAAGTTCGCCAAAGACATCTTTTTGATCAGTTAATGTGGGAGTGACGGAAATCTCCTTAACGCTACCATCTCGGTCAACCGTAAAGACGAGGCGCTTGCCGGCAGCGTCTTCTATCGTATTCCTTACGTCATCCCATCGCCAAACGGCCCTGCCGTCTATGGCTTTGATCAAATCCCCGGGTTGAAAACCTGCTTCAATAGCAGGACTGCCAGGAAGAGCCTTGCCGACTTCCGGGGCTAGCACAGGAAAACCCGCTACAAAACCGGAACACAGGAGAATCACAGCAAAGATAAAATTGAAGACCGGCCCCGCGGCCACAATCGCCATTCTTGCCCAAACGGGTTTACCTGTAAATGTCCTGTGTTGTTCTTCAGGAGGGATCTCCTCCTCAGAATCGGGTTCTTCACCGAAGAGTTTCACATATCCGCCCAGAGGTATCCAACTGAGCATATACTCGGTCTCACCCCATTTTCTTTTAATCATTACAGGTGAAAATCCGAGTGAAAATTTAAGGACCTTGACCCCTAGGGCTTTTGCCACAATGAAGTGCCCAAATTCATGAACAAAAATTAAGACGCCTAATAGGACGATAAAACCAAGAATATATTCCAAACTTTGGTCCTCCCGGGGAAGAACCCTCGAATCTTTAAGGATCCGGCAGGATTCCTCTTTTCAATTAACATGTTTAAATATAAAATCTCGTTCCTATAAAACAAGTCATTTCTTCATTATAAGAGATCGTATTGAAAACTGGAATACTTGGCGGAACATTCAACCCCCCACATATTGGACACCTGAGGCTCGCTCAAGAAGCTTCAGAAAGGTTCAATCTCGAGAAGGTCATTTTTGTACCCTGTCACCAACCGCCTCACAAGAATCGGACAGAAATATATCCGGCGCAACATAGATTTAACATGACAAGTCTTGCTTGCTCCGACAACCCGATCTTCGAAGTGTCAGACATGGAATTGAGGTTTCCCATCCCATCTTACACTGTTAACACGTTAAATTATTTTAAATCCCAAACGGATCATCTTGTCTATTTCATAATGGGATCCGACTCCCTGAGTGAGATACGAACATGGAAAGATTACGAAAGACTCTTTACTCTGGCCAACTTTATCATAGTCAATCGACCAGGAATGACCTTTCGCAAAGCCTGGGAAAATCTCCCCGAAGCATTGAAGCGAGAGTTTTCTTGTCATGATGATAAGTTTGTTCACACAAGTGGAACATCAATATTGCGTTCTGATATCAGAGGCTTAAATGTTTCTTCTACGGAATTAAGAAAATTGCTCAAGCGTTCGTCGAGCGCAAAATACCTCACTCCTGAAGCAGTTTTAGAATATATTAAATTACATAACTTATACTCCTAAAAGATAAGAGAAATGGACATATGAATAAATCAGCCAAGCGACTCACAATCCACGATTCCAAAGTAAAAGCGGAAAACCTTCTAAGAACCGCTCTTTCAAAAAAAGCGATAAATCCAGTGCTGATGAGACTGAGCCGACTAACCCCGATTACGGATTATTTTCTTATTGTCTCCGGAAGATCCGCTAGACACGTAAAATCAATAGCGGAGGGAATTCTTGAAGCCGCGTCAGCCACAGGCACACGCGCATATTCAACCGAAGGTTTATCTCAAGGAAATTGGGTGTTGCTGGATTATGGTGAAGTTATAGTTCATGTTTTCCAGATTGCCTCGAGAGAATTCTACGATTTGGAAGGACTCTGGTCGGACGCCCCCCGTGAAATTTTCGCGCCTGATATAATTAAGGAGATTGCGGCATCTAAAGACATCGAGGATGAAGATGACCTCAATCTTTTTTGAATAGAGCTTCCAGTTTGCGTCTAGCGTCCGCAGCTTTTTCCCTCGCGTTTGCTGAACTTTTTCTTTCTGATAGATTGAAATACTCACAAAAATTCCGCCGGTCCTTTACCGAAACTTTTTCCGACTGAGGTTCCTTGCACTGGTTAGAGGCTGTTTGATCATATTCCGAACAATTTAAACAACAAAAGATATCCGAACCACAAACAACACATGTGTCGTTGCGAAATACCTTCTCGGCAAACTCTAGCGGCTCTCCGCAATGGTGACAAAAACCTCTTTTCATATCGTTCCTCTTGCGTTAAGAGTTTGAGACAAGGACACTATACACTTGGCCGTGGTTCACATCTATCTCTTGCGGAAAAATTACTCAAGGAGAAAACAAATATGGGATTACAGTTTTTGGCGCGTCTCCCTAAGGGTCTAGATTTGCTGGACACCATCACCGATGAGTTTCGATCCAGATCAATTCGCAGTGGATCTTTCAATCTGATTGGAGCCTTAACGAAGGCTGTTATAGGTTTCTACAATCCGGGTGAACAAAAGTATAGTTTTAAGGAATTCAATGAAGACTTAGAAATTGTTTCCTGCATCGGTAACATATCAGAAAAGGATGGCGAGATATTCGCTCATGCCCACATTCTGGTTGCAGATCAAAAATTTCAGTGTTTTGGAGGCCATCTCGGACCAGGCTCAATAATTTTCGCTTCCGAACTCTGCGGAATCGAGATACCCGGACACATAATGAGAAGAGAATATGACGAGGCGACCGGACTGATGCTATGGGCAAAATCTTGAAAAGAAGTCAGCCCATTTTTGGGGTCGGCCGCGACGGATTCAAGTCAGTCAAAAATTTCATCGAAAAAATAGGCGCGGTGAAAGCGCCATGAGGATGAATGACTTCATTCTTCTGGTTGTAATTTTCGCTTCCGCTGCGATTGCCATATTTGAACCGGAATTGTGTTCTCCGCTACAGCCTTATCCATTGTATTTCATGATGTTACTGATGTTTCTCAGTTTTTTGAGAATCAACTTCGACTCACTGCTGGATACATCCCCAAGATCCCTCAAGACGACGCTTATCCTTGTACTGTTCAAGTTGGCGATTCTGCCGGCTGTTTTGTATTGGGTCGCTTTGTTGGTAGTTCCGGATTTCGCCATCCCTGTTCTCTTGTTATCTGGAATTTCAACAGGGGTCGTGGCCCCTTTTATAGCTAACTTGTTGGATACTGAGTTGGCGCCTGTGTTGAGAATGGTCATTATCACCTCATTGCTGGCTCCTTTCACTTTGCCGGTTCTCCTTAAAGCGCTCGCTGGTCAGGAAGTCAATATCCCTTTGGAATTGATGATCAGATTACTGGCCACTATCATATTTGTCCCCATGTTGGCCGTAATTGTGGCTCGACGGTTTTTCATGGAGACCTTGGAAAAAATACTTCCGTTTCATTTTCCTATTTCGCTCGTTATATTTGCGATTATCAACCTGGGGGTGTTCTCCAAATACTCTTATTTTTTCTTTCAGAGCCCTAGCGTTCTCCTGTTGAGCCTTGGAGTGGCTTACGGACTTTCCGCAATATATTATCTGACCGGGTTCTTGCTTGTTCCTAAAGAGAGTTCTTCCAATCGTGTAGGCGCCGGAGTAAGTTTTGCAATCATGAACAATGTGCTGGTTATCGTTTTTTCATCACATTTCTTCGGACCCTTGGCGCCAACGCTAGCAGCCATGTACATGTTCCCATTTTTCTCCATGGTAGTTCCAATCAAGATTTTGGTTTCGAGATTCAGATGGCTTTCCCCAATTTTGTAGATTTAAATCGTAGAACCCCCTTGCTGACGGTGGCTTTCTTGCTTTTGACCTCATGGAGTTTGAACTCCTGCTCCATGGGGAATTCCAATTCGACCTTGAAAATCGGCCGGATACTCATGGGAACCCTCGTTGAGGTCACGGTGGTGGGCCCTTCCGACCAGCTTTCAAAGGTGGCAAATTCGGCCCTAGACGAAATCAAGCGAATTGAGGATTTAACATCTTTTCATAAACAGTCTCAACTTAATGAGATAAACGAGAAATCAGGATTAGAGCCTGTTAAGGTGGATCCCGAACTCATAGCCCTCATTCAAAGAAGTCTGGAGATATCACAACTTACCAACGGGGCCTTTGATCCAACTATCGGGGTTATATCAAAACTCTGGAACTTTAGCGGCCCTGAAGGACCCAGGCTACCAAGCCCCGAAGAAATAAATCAGGCGTTAAATAAAGTGGGCTGGAAAAAGGTCCAAATATTTCCTGAAAGATCCGAAATTTATCTTCCTGAACAAGGAATGGCCTTGGATCTCGGAGGAATAGCAAAGGGCTACGCACTGAATCAGGCCGAACAAATCATAAAATCAACGGGAATCAAATCAGCTCTAATAAATGCTGGAGGCGATATTACGGCTTTTGGAGGTAAAGGACCTGGTGTCCCATGGAAGATTGGTATCCAGGATCCGAGAGACCCGTCAGCCATCGCAGCGACAGTCGACATCGAATCAGGATCAGTCTTTACATCGGGTGATTATGAAAGATACTTCGAAAAGGACGGCATACGGTATCACCATATTCTGGACCCCAAAACCGGGTTCCCATCGTCCGCAGTGGAGTCTGTCTCCGTGGTGGCGCCTGATGGCGTACGGGCTGAAGGCCTGTCCGCAGGAATATTTGTTCTTGGCCCCAAGCAGGGAAGCTCTTTACTTGATAAAATGAATAATATTTCGTGTCTAATAGTTAATTCTAATGGGGAATTCGTCATATTACCCGAGGGATCTCGTGTTTTTAAGCCAAGGGATCAGTAATGACTAATGGCGCTAGCCCTATTCTTCTGAGAATTAATAAACCCTATAATTCAAGGAGTTATATATAACTAAATTTTTAGCTTGATCAAAACAGTTTTAAGGGTTAAAATAAGTTAACTCTTTGAATGCGTAACAATATGAAGCAATTTATAAAATATTTATTAATCACTTTGATATTGTTTAGTATGTTATGGCTCGGTGGGTGTGTGAGTTGTCTGCCTCAATACTTAGCTCCGCCGAATGGCCCAGTGTCCGCGTGTTACCCAATGGGACATGACCCATACGTGCCTATGGATCATAATCCTTCGCCACTAAATCCATTCGATTTTCTTAGCTCAATAGCCACACCGTTCTTGTACGGTCCTCCCAGGTAAATACATCTCAGACCGATACCCCATTCTCCGTTTGGAATTTTTTAATTCTGAAGGGACAAAACGAGGAATTAATTATCTGTCCGGGGTCCTCGCAACCAGCATTGGGGCATCTTTATAAGTATGGTAAAGCTGCGCATATCTCTTTTTTATCTTGTTTCTGACAGACATCACCATTCGAGCGTAACCTCTGGCTGCCGCTGGATGATCACTGTTGTATGCGCTTAAAGCTTGTCCTAAATCTCTGTAAAGGCCGAGATAATACTTAAGAACCTGAACACCGCAATCTGCGTTTGTTTCCAGATTCAACAGATCCCTATATTTGACGCCGAACTTTGAGGCCCAAGACGGGGCATGTATCTGAAACATTCCTCTGCAATTTTGGTGGTTTATAATATTGTTGCGAAATCCGCTTTCAACGTAAACCATTGCCATGTAAAGCCACATGTCTCCACAAGTAACTTTTCCAAAGTGTCTATTTCCAGCTCCAGCAATAGCGGTAGCTATATCTCTCGACTGCTTCAGGGGAATTTTCCCCTCGGTCATCTCATTGATGATCACGGAACAAATTGCAATTCCGTTGGCCTGAATTTTTACTTCGGCCCTAAGCGCTATTGGGAATAGAACCAACAAAAGCGTTCCGATTATGGGAACGGCAACTCTTGCCATAAACACCCTCCGTGTTGGCGCTTACCTCGGACTTATCGAACAATCCGATAGTTAAGCGCCTATCCCCTCAAACCCCTCTTGACTGAAATTTCTACTGCTTGGGCATCACCGGTTTTTGAGGGGCCGGAATCTCTACCCGCTTGTTTACGACTTTTGGCTTGTAAAGCTTTCCTTCAACATAATCAAACGGATAGTTCAAAGGCTTCAAAGCCACGTCAGTACACATCTTGACAACGTCCAAGCAGGGGTTGAACAAGCTAAAAGTCGATTTTAGACATTGGTTGAGAATTCCCTCTGTCTTATCGAGCGCTTTGGCTCCCCCATCGTAAACCTGGTTAGTCATGTTTACGATGGTCGATTGACCAGCATTTTTGGCCAAGACAATGGCCGGGCATGAAAGAACAACTATAAGCGTTAGGCAAACGCCCATTTTCAAGATTCCATCCATCCCAGAACCTCCAAAATGTAATAAACCGTTTAATTATTTCATATTTTGTAAGATTATGTCAATCAGATTCAACATAAGAATTATAAATTCGGCAATATTAAGTTGTTATGACCCATATATTGTTATAGTTTAAGAGGCGCCTCGATATAAAATCAGACTCATAAACAAGCCGACTTTCGCATTGGAATATTTGATTCGTTAGACTGAAAATATGAGAATAACTTACGAAGATTTTGAGTCGATCTTTGTCGATAATTTATCGTTGTGTTAATATTACCAGGTCAGAAACTTGGTCTTCGATTCTTGTATATTTACTGAAAAGGAATCCGCATTGGGTAAATCTGCCGAGATTGTAACAGTTGGTATTGAGGAAGAAATTCAAAAGTCATATTTAGATTACGCGATGAGCGTGATCGTGGGCCGCGCGTTACCTGATTTGCGCGATGGTTTGAAACCTGTTCACCGAAGGATCCTGTACGCCATGCACAGGGCCGGAAATATATGGAACCGTCCGCACAGAAAAGCGGCGCGGGCTGTCGGTGACGTGATCGGCCAATATCACCCACATGGTGACACTGCCGTATATGATTCGATCGTCAGAATGGCGCAGCCTTTTTCAATGCGGTATCCGCTTATTGATGGACAAGGTAACTTTGGTAGCGTAGATGGGGATGCGCCGGCGGCCATGCGTTACACTGAAGTTAGAATGGCGAAAGTGTGTCAGGCTATTCTTGAAGATCTGGACAAGGATACGGTCAATTTCATACCCAATTACGATAACACCCAACAGGAGCCTGTCGTCCTCCCTGCCAGATTTCCCGCTTTGTTGATCAACGGCTCCCAGGGTATAGCTGTTGGGATGGCTACCAATATACCTCCTCACAATTTGAGAGAAACAATAGACGCGACAATTCATCTCATCCAGAATCCTGAAGCCTCTATTCGCGAATTGATGAGGTTGTTGCCTGGCCCTGATTTCCCCACGTATGGATTCATAATTGGCAATAAAGGAATAATTGACGCCTACCACACCGGAAGAGGCTCCGTCAGGATGCGAGCCAGGACTCAGATTGAAGACGCCGGTAAAGGCTATCAGAGAATAGCGGTCACTGAAATCCCCTACACAGTGAACAAGGCGCGAATGGTCGAAAATGTAGCAGATTTGGTCAAGGACAAGAAGATCCCGGGTATTAGGGACATTCGGGATGAATCGGACCGCCATGGAATGAGAGTTGTCTTTGAATTAAAAAGGGATGAGAACCCAGAATTGATTTTAAACCAGCTATTCAAGCATACACAGCTACAGACCAATTTTGGAATACAGCTTCTTTGCGTGGATAACCGTCGTCCGCGCACTATGAACCTTAAAGAAATTTTAAGTGGTTTCGTTGATTTTCGCCGCGAAGTCGTAATCAGGAGAACCAGATTCGAGTTGGCCAGGGCAAGAGAACGAGCGCACATACTTGAATGACTTAAAATAGCGCTCGACAACCTGGACGCCGTGATAAGGACAATCAGAGAATCTCCGGATCCTCAGACTGCCAGAGACGCTCTCATAGTAAATTTCGAGCTTACCCAAATTCAGGCGCAAGCGATTCTCGATATGAGGCTCCAACGGCTCACGGGGCTGGAACGCGACAAGATTTTGCAGGAGCTTCGAGATATTCTGGCCAAAATATCGGATTTGGAAGCCCTGCTCGCCTCTGAGGAGAAAATACTCGAGGTTGTCGTATCCGAACTTAGTGAGGTCAAAGATCAATTTGGGGACGACCGGCGAACGGAGATACTCGAAGATCTTGATTCCGATGTTTTGGATGAAGACTTGATTCCTAGAGAAGATGTGGTAGTGACATTTTCGAGCAAAGGGTATGTTAAACGAGTCCTGGCAAATGTTTATAAATCACAGAAGCCAGGGGGCAAGGGGAGAATAGGCGGTAAAATTGCAAGTGAGGATGTTGTAAATCAAATACTGTACGCTTCATCTCATGATGTGCTCCTTTGTTTCTCGAATAGAGGGCGAGTCCATTGGCTAAGAGTTTTCCAGTTACCCGAAGAAGGACCATACAGCCGAGGCCGCGCTATTGTGAATCTCTTGAAATTGGACGAGGGAGAGACCATCAAAAAGGTTCTGTCCATTCCCGAACTGAGCCAGGAGGGCTTCGTGACCATGGTTTCAGCTAAGGGCAAAATCAAGAAAACCTCAATCGCCGAGTTTTCAAGACCAAGATCGACAGGTGTCATTGCTCTGACTATTGATCAGGATGATCAACTAATTGATGTTAATCTCACCAGCGGTGAGAATCACATTCTCCTGGTAACTCGCAAGGGAAAGGCAATCAGATTTCATGAAAGTCAGACCAGACCAATGGGTCGCCAAGCCAGAGGCGTTACCGGCATAAGAATGCGCTCAAATGACGCGGTGATAGCAATGGAAGTCGTATCGGGGGATTCCGGGACATTGTTAACTATTACTCAGAATGGCCTTGGCAAGAGAACTTCCTTGAGCGAATATCCTCCGATCAACAGAGGCGGACAGGGAGTAATCACGATACGGACTACGGAAAAGAGTGGGGATGTCGTCGCCGTCAGGGTTGTAGATGACTCAGACCACATTCTGATACTTACTTCCGGGGCAAAAATAATTCGTTTAAGAATGGAAGAGATATCGGTTATTGGCAGAATCACTCAGGGTCGAACATTGGTGCGGATGGATCCTGGCGAACACGTTCTGGACCTTGCGCGGGTAGAAGCGTCTGATGAAGAGGAAAAGGATTTTGATGAAGAAGTTTTAAGCCCTGACAATCCTTGAAATCAGATGTAATTTTTGGGGGGGATAAAATGCCAAGACAAAAAATGGCGCACCTGTTCCTGTGGTCAGGAATAGCCTTGGGGGCTTGTTTCCTGGCCTTTTCTTGCCTCATTATGTTCCGTTCCTTTACAGATTGGGTAACGTTGAAAAGAGGGGTAGCGCTTTGGGAAGGGAGACTTCACAAGCCTGATGACGTGCTTGGTTATGTTCCTATTCCAGGGGCTCGCGGGGCTGTGGTTCTTCCGAATGGATCCAGGACCTGTGTGTGCTATGATTCTCGGGGTTTTCGCTCTCCATGTATCGCTTCGGGCAAGGAAAACCCGACTCAAAAACAAGATTACCTACTAGCTTTGGGATGCAGCTTCACATTCGGTTTTGGAGTCGAGGCTGAAAACACCTTCTGCAATCTGGTTTCGGACAAACTCAAACTGACGGCCCTTAATGCCGGAAAATGTAGCGGTGGGTTGGCTGAAATGCTCATCCTCGCGAGAAAGGTTATTCCACAATTCAAGCCGAAAATTGTTCTGGCCCAGTATTCTCCATGGCTGGCGGAGCGATCTACTCACCGATATGGACCAACTGTCCAAGGCCTCCTGCCTCATCCATATTTCATAGACGCCACTCCAGGCATTATAAAAATCCACAAACCCGATTTCAAAAGCCAAATATTTGATCATGGCTCAAGAAAAATTGATCTATCTGACGACTCCTTTAGTGGCTTCCTTAATTTCAGCTTCTCCCGGGAATTCCCTCAGTTATTCAGTGACAGATGGAATGCTAGCCTGGTCAGACTAAAAGAGTTGACCGGCCTAGTCCCGGAGCCAATAAAAGATGTCAACCGAATCGAGCAATATGTATACGGTGAAATCGCATCGATCTGCAGGCTGGTTGGATCAGAAATGATTGTAGTAGTTTTGGGGATGGACAACCGGATTCCGAACATCCCCAATTTTTTTTGTAAAACCAATCTACAAGTAGTCAATGCGCAACTTGCCATGATCCAAAGATTGGAAATCGATTCCGTCGAAGCATATTCGCGGAGCTACTACCATTGGGGAGGCAAACCGGTGAAAGTTATTGACAAACATCCCAATGTAGTTGCGCATAAAACTATTGCGAATAGAATTTTAGAAGTTACAAAGATAACTATCGGCTATAATACGACAAACCAGAAGGTTGGTTACTCGTTATGACTTTTTGATTGTTTACAAATCATATTAGCGTGGTGTATATTTAGGGAAATCAGTTTCTAAGCTTGTTTCCCTGGATGAACATCCGGTTAGGCGCATGGCCTCGACTCAGGTCCAACACATCCCGTCCGCTCCGCAAATCGTTGCTCGGAACTCGTCAGGGTCACTTGTTGGGTATATGATTGTGAACTTGGTTTTTTATCGCAACAGATAATGGACAAACTGCGCTAAGATCATGGATCCACGATCAGAGAAATTCAAATTCTCATACACCGCCGCATTTTTCGCGTTAATGATCGCGTGGGGTTTAATCATATGGTTCATTAATCCCGTCGGCGAATTCATGATCAACGATGATTGGTCTTTTGTTAAAGCATTGGAAATACTGAGTCTGGAGGGAGGAATTCCTGCTACCGGCTGGGGACAAGGAGGCCCTTCTTTGTTGACCCATTTGCTGTGGGGCTGGATGTTCACGAAATTGTTCGGTTTCTCCGTGACTGTGCTGCGAATATCCGTGCTCGTTATGGCTGTATTGGGATCAATCGGTCTACTGGAACTGTTGAAACGGACTGGCGCATCACCCTTTCTAGCCTTTTGGGGCGCGATGACTTTAGTGCTCAATCCGCTGTTTTTATCTCAGTCATTCACATTCATGACGGATGTCACTCTGGCCACTTTGATGATTTTTGCTCTGCTGTTGATAAGCCAGGGTTTAGAAAGCGGGCGTCGCTCATTGGTGGGCTTAGGGCTTTTTTTTACTCTGGCGGCGCTGCTAACCCGGCAAATCGCAATAGCTATTCCTATAGGTCTAATTATCACCCTATTGATTAATCCAAAGACTCGATCTTCTAATCTACGACCCGTGACCTTTATGATTCTCTTTATCTCGATTCTTCCCTGGCTTTGCTTCGAATATACCCTCAAAAAGTTGGGAAGCACTTCCTTGACAGATCATGAAGTTATACATGCTATTCTGAATGATCCGCTGCAATTGGGGCTTCACGGCTATGTAGATTTGTTGTTTGGCAGAGTAGTTATCGGCATAGGTTACATCAGTGTAATTGTTTCTCCAATTGTAGCCCTGAGCTTTAAAGAGCTTTTTGCCAGAAGAATCTTTCGCTCGTATTTCCTTGTTACCACCGCTGTCTTCCTGGTTGTCGAGGCGGGCATTGTCCTTGATCTCGTTCATCTTCCCGTAGCCTTCTACCGCAATGTAATATTTAACTTCGGTATTGGCCCCATACTCTTAAAGGACACCTATATTTTACATCTTGCCAGGGCATGGGCCATCCCGGTATCCCTCTATTATTGTTTGGCCTACTGGGCGTTTTTGAATACCGGCGCCTTGGCGTTACTAGCGTATTCATACATTTCAGGCATCTTCAATCAGCCTGTCAGAGGGCGTTCATGTTTAGGCGCCAGTGTCACTTCGATGTTGGGTTTTGTAACTGCCATGGTTTACGTTGGAATAATTCTCTTGACCGGTTATCATGACCGTTACCTTATTCCGGTTTGCATCCTCCTTATTATGTGGCTTGTCAGCGTCATCGGAAGCGCTACACCGTTGATCAGCTTTAGGGTTGGAATGGCGATACCCGCTTTTGTCTGCATGGCTGTAATAGGGATTTTTTCTGTAGCTGGAACACGCGATTTCATGGCTACAAAGACAGCCCTCAAGCAAGCTCAGGATTACCTTGTCCAGGACTGTCACGTATCTCCATGCGCTATCGACGGAGGGTTTGAATTTAATGGTTTCAATTGCTACAAAAAAGGGTTTGTTCAGAAACCGGGCCTGAGCTGGTGGTGGGTAGAAAAAGAGAATTATCTTCTGGCTCTGGGGCCCCTTCCTGGTTATACCGTAGACACTATCTTCCCATTCAAAAGGATCTTTCCTCATGACGGAGCTGTCTACGTACTGAAAAACGCATCTCCCCCTAGTCCTCTTCACGCTGAACTCACGATCCACACGAGATAGATCAGCCGCATATGTCAAAGAGACATCTTATCGTTCCGCCGCGAGTTATCCTCTTAATAGCCCTTGTCGTCTCATCTTTCTTCATTAATGCTTACAATACTGAATTATTCGGACAGTTGAATTCGCTTCATTCTAATTTGTCGGACGCTTTCTGGGTATCCATGACAACAATGGGAGACGGTTTGCTCCTGGGTGTTGTCCTTGGAATGTTCATCATTGTAAACCCAAGGATTACTGTTTTTGGCCTATTATTGCTACTTTCCTCATCTATCACGGTAAATTTCATAAAAGCCATCGTTCCCGAACTCAGGCCCGCCGAGATGTTGGGGGCGGTTCACTTTGTCGGTCCAGTATTAAGGTCTGGTTCATTCCCGTCGGGGCACAGCGCCGCCGCGTTTGCGACTGCCCTTTCGATCGCCCATTTCAGTTCATCCAGAGCGCTTAAAGTTTGTCTATTGTTATTCGGCACACTTGTCGGCCTGTCGCGGATTTTTATAGGAGCGCATTTTCCGAACGATGTCGTTTGGGGAATAATTGTCGCTCTAATCCTTTACGAAGTCTTGTGCGAGTTTTGGTGGCCCAGGATCGAATTTTTTGTTCCGGATTCCCCTCCCATGGATAATAGTTATTTTCGCTTTGCGCTGTCCCTGGAAGTGGCTTTGTCACTGTTTTGCCTTGTGGTATATTCGCAGATGTTTGCTGAATATCCTCCCGCTGCAATCGCCGTTTCTTCAGGGGTCCTGACTTTTTTCGTAATAGCGTTCGTAAAGATTGTTAAGAATTATTAGCTAAGGGACATGCCATTTCAATTGGTCTTGACTGTTCCTCCTAAGCATGTCTCCATTTACTCCTGTTTTCGAGCTATGACGGTTATCACTCCATAGTTTTTGGTCCATTTGGATAGATTTGCCAACATGAGACCAAGCCCCAGATCTAATCCATCGACGACGATATCCAACGGAGAAACCGTTCTCAAAACATCCCTAACCCAATCACCATAATGCACACTTACGGACCGGTTCCTGAGGAGAGCAACCGACTTATTCTGATAAACTGAACAAACCGGATCTTTCTTCTCGAATAGAACGTGCCAGCCATACCTTAACAGCCCGAACGGATACGATCGGTAGACCTTTCCATTGTGGAGAATCGTCTCCACGCGCATGCCATATTTGAGCAGATAATCTTTTGTGGTTGATGGTGTGAAGAGCCAAAGATGCCTAGGAACGTCTTCGTCGCAGGACAACTTCATGCCCGGCGCCGAAACGTTTGGCACGGTGAAAATAAAGGCTCCGTCTTTATCCAGAAGTTTTCCAATTTTCTGAAAGAATAGGGAAGGATATCTCACGTGTTCCAATACTGCCCATGAGGTTATTACATTATAGGATTCTCCCGGATAGTCCATGCTCGGAAAATTTCCCAATCGAATTTTGACATCATTTTTAGAGCTTCCCCAGTCTGCAAAATCTACTCCCTCCGCATCCCAGCCTACCTGGGAGGCGAACTTTATGAAGTGGCCCGTTCCACATCCAACATCCAACAACCGCCTACTACCCTCCTGCATAGGTGGTAACAGGCGGATCATTTCCCTAAAAAGTGATCCTAGAAAAGGTTTCTCGGTTAGATAGTCCGAGGGATAAAGCAAGCGTGTGCATTCTTCAGACGGCATCGGATTTACAAATACCATCCCGCATTCACACTCAACGACATGGAATTCCAATCCCGTAACGTGGTCTATTTTCGAATAAATTATCTCATGGTTCATTGAACCGCACAAATCACAAGGCGTATATTCCATTTTAATCAATTCATTAAAAGCTCTTGTCATGCCCCGACTCCAAACGAAACCTTTCATTGCTCAGATAAACGTAAACGAATCTGGTTCGATATAATGTCCCAGATATAGCGCTTGTGAAGAGATCGCCACAATTTCTTCACACAAACATGATAGCTGCGCTACATAAATTAACCAGTGGAAGGATACGGAAATGGTTTGGCTTTTTCCAGTAATAAGAGTTAATCACTGGCTACCGCCTCAAATTCGATAATACCTTTTGAGCCATTACCACTGCTGTCGGTAAGCTTTCCCGACGAACCTTGTTCATGAGATAAATTGACAGGAAGACAAATAGCATTGGTGGAAAGGGGATCGCGAGTTCAGGACAAATCAGATATGATCTTGCTGCACGTTCCGCAGCCAGGGTTAAAGCATAATAAGCGAATATGGCTACCAGTCCTAAAGAGACATTGTTAAGCTTACTTTTCCCGAAGCTTACCAATCCAATTGGAAAAGATATGAGCGCAAGCGCTATACAAGAAAACGGATATACAAATCTTTGAAGAATCAGAATTCTCGAAAAAATATCAGCTCTCTTTTGGAAGGCCTTGTTTTGAGGCGTGACGTTTTCTATCGGAGCCATGATTGTCTTAATTTTCTTCCGAATCTCCGAAATTGACATTTCCTCAAGAGACTTTTGTTCTTTCTCAAGGCTCATCCGGGTTAATGGATATTTGAAGACATAGCTTTTGAAGGCTAAGTTACCGGTCGAATCTCCTCTCGCGTCTTCCTTTAGGATGACACCGTCTCTCAAATCCATAATGAATGATTTGCCTTCAGGGTCATTAGTCATCTTACCTTTGGTGGCGAGTATTGTGGTCACATCATTCGGTTTTGTCGACTCCCTTATAAATATACCTTTCATCAACCCGTTGGATGAATCTATCTGGTCCACATAAAGAATCATGTCTTTCAGCGCATCAAAAAAAACTCGTTCTTCTATACCAACATCTATTCTCTTTGTTAGCGCTTCTCTCATCAAACGTTTGCCCTCAGAGATACCCTTTGGTATTAAAATGAGCGTGCAAATCAAGCTTAGGATAAACCCCAGGAAACCCAGCGTCACAACAGGAGGAAGGAGTCGCATGACCGATATGCCACTGGATTTAATCGCAGAAATCTCATTGTCTGAAGCCATCCTCCCCAAACCGAGCAACACTCCTACTGATATCGAAAGAGGGGCAACGGTTACCAGAGTGCTGGGAAATGCGTTCACAAGGGCCTGAAACAATATGAAGGTTAACTCAAGACCCGATTCCATCCCTTTTTGCAGAATTGGAAGGAAACCGGCTACCATTCCGGTAACTAGAAAGATTGCGAAGCAAAACAAGAAGGAGACACTTACTTCGCGAAACACGTATCTGTCTAGAATTCTCAAGCCCTGAGCTTACCTGATCCAAGGGGTCCGTAGAAATGTTGAATGATAAGGCTAAATAGTCACTTCATGCCCCAGCGTTGAAGCTACTCTTTCGGCAATCTTCGATGACTGCACGTTCACGCCGACTCTCATGGCTCTAAGTCCCTGGACGCCGGGGAGATCATTCAGTTCGACATATTCCAGGTCATCCAAAAGGAAATCGTTATCCTGCAGATAAGAAATGTGTCTCCTCATCTCCATGGCCTCTTCGGGCCTAGAATAAACTATAGCGATTCTATCGGGCTGAGTAAGGCGGTCATTGTTTATTTTGACGGTCGCTTTGTCTATTCTGGATCGAATAATCTCATGGCCAATGTTATATGCTCCGTCAACATCGAACCTTTTCTCATCAAAACGAAATCTTATTGAAATTGGGGTATAGGTTACGAGTATCAGATGAGTAACATCGAGTGGAACCTTCAGTTCAGACCGAACGTCAGTAGTGATCCAGGCCATCCCACAACACACTATCAACTGCCACAAACGAAGATTTTTGACATAAACATCACTGAACTTCATTTTCTCGATCATTGACTCCCCAAGATAAACTACATAATCAACACCATCGGTCTGATGTTTGTCAAAAAAATGGGGGAAAATAGATTGAGCCAAGTTCTGTTCACCATGGAGGTATAATGCTAGCCTCCTGTTCAACAAAGCGACACTTTCCTGAAACTCCCGACGTTCCTGGAAAATGGTTGCCGTAACGGGATCCAGTCGACTCTGGTACTTGTCAATCAGATTGGCCAAATCCGAACCTAATGTTCTTAAAAACGGAAAAAGAGGTTCTATTTCAATCTGCACAAGGTTCACGATCGGTTGTTCATCGGCCGTCGTAACTCCTTGGGATATTATTTTCAATCTCCCTAGAATTTGGTGACTCACTTCTTCCAGGATTGGGAATGATTTTTTTGAAAGCGCCGTCGAAATTATTTCCAAGGCTAACCGAAGTTGTTCACTCAGGTCTGCCTGAATGCTTCGATTCCTGATTTCGGACGACCCTTTGATATCCGCAGCGGCGTACAAAACATGAACATTCTCGAACACTACTGGAGTGAAATCTCCAACAGAGCCATCTTCAAAGCTTTCCAGACTTTGGATTGCGGCTTTCCGGAACCGCCATTCCACTGACGGATGAATGGCTGTGCATTTTTCCTTGATGGTTTTCTCTATGGTCGAATTAAATTCATCCAAAGATCTCTTAAGAGCCACAGAAAAAATAGGTAAAATTTCCTTTACCAAAAGTGATTGGGAAATTCCAAATTCAGCAGGGTGAGGAGATGTAAGGTTAAGAACACCTATATTCCGGCCGCAGTATGTGAGCGGAGCGGCCAACCAGGACCGGGTGTCGCCGGCGACAAATTTGGATTCCGATATTTGTTCTGACGCGGCAGTTTCAAGATCCGAAATTGTGACTATCTTGCCTTCCTGGATTACTTCATCCAATTTTGAGCCAGAGAAATCTTTCAGGGATAAACGCTTTGACAAGGAAAAAAAGTGGCTCTCCTCTCCCGAAACTCTGTCTTTGAGGATTATCGCCTCATCGCCGTCAAAAGCCATGAGGTCCGCCCTAAGGTCAGGCACCCCCAAAAGTGTCCGCAAACGATTTTCCAAACGGGCTAGACCTGAACCGCAGGCTATAGAGCCGCTGTCAATGAGATCGCTTTCCAGTGCCGATATGACCGAGCTAGTAGTAATCTCGAGAGCGTATACAACAACAAATCCGTGAAATTCGAAATTCTCAATCTGGATAATACGTCCCAGAGATTCAAGATCCAAAATGTTCTCCCTGATTTTGGATCTCTCGTCCTCTGTCAAATCTCGAACGGGAGTTGGACTGTGCGGCTCAACAAATTTTGTCTGCGTGATAATTTTGTAATACCTGTCCAAACCTGTATCCGGATCGGGGACTATTCTGATCAAAGGTAAATCAAGATCAGAATCAATATCGTAAAATTTTTTCAAAACCATCAGGTAGGCTTTCAAAATCCTGTCCCTGTTGTAAGCCTCTTCATCAGGAAACGGTCTGCCCTTTATCGACCCATCATTGTTAAGAAACTTTTTCTTCAGTAAAGGCGAAACGAAAAAAGGCCTTAACTGGAATGGTATAAACGCGCCAGCGACTTGCGCCTCCCAGAATGCTCTAGGGAACACGGCGGACATAAGTGTCTTGATTACGGGTTGATGGCGTTCGAGGGCTGAGAAATCCGTGATCGGCTCCAGCAGTTCTTGAGCCTCCTCCAGCCTTGAATTGAGTTCGTCCTGAGAAAGCCCCCATGACGCGTCCGAAGACGTGATCGTCCTGTTCCAGAAATCGATCAGAGGCTTAAGACTCAAGACAGTTTTGAATGGAAATTGTTGTTGTTCTTTCATCCTCGCCCTCCTCCGGATTTCCTTTTTCTTAGGGGTCTCATGTTTATTCTTAGTGGTTCGCATTTATGCACAAGCTCAATGGGTGGTCAAGAAAACGTTTTTTTATGGTAGGTTAGTAGTAGCAAACTTGGAGAAAATTATCGACCCTACTGTTAAATAGCGTCGGAACGAATAATGCTAATACCTCCAAATTTCCATCGAGTTGCCTAAAGGAGCCCTTTTTGCCTGCTGTAGTGAAGTGTGGGAACTCTATTGATGATCACATCAGAGAAACTCAGGTTCGTATATTTTTTTGGGTGGCCGCGCTCATGCTTGCTGCAATCAATGCTTATACCAGTCGTTTTTTTATAAACAATGACGCAATAGCCTATATCGAAATCGGTGAGGCGATTAGACAATTTGACTGGTATGATGCGGCGAATTTTACTTTCAGTCCTTTGTACGGTTTGCTGTTCGTTCTTTTCCAAAGTTTACTCCAACTCAATCCATTCAACGAGATTCTTTGGGCCAAGCTATTAAATTATTTAATATTTATTGCAACTATTGGAGCGCTCGAGATATTCCTGCGGTTTTTGAAACATGAGCATACGGCCGTTGTAAATTCCGGGGATAGACCACTTGACTGGATCTGGGTTCAAACCGTTTTGTATTCGATTTTTCTGGTCACTTCACTGGTATCCGTCAGATTGAGGCTGATAAATCCGGATATGTTGGTATTCTGCCTTATACTTCTGATCCTATCTATTATCCTGTGGATACGGGAGAATCCAACGCCCCATTCCAGGTTCATTTTTCTGGGAATCTTGCTGGGCTTGGGTTATATGGCCAAAGCCTTCATGTTTCTTCTCGCGCCTCTTTTCTTGCTTATGACAGGGTTTTGCGTTGGTTCATTACGTAAAGCCATCACGCGGATCGCAGTCGCCATGTTGTTTTATCTTATAATAACCGGCCCTTTATTGACCGGATTGTATTTAAAAAAAGGAGGTTTTTCATACGGAGAGGGTGGACGCCATGTGTACACCAAATTGATTGGCGGACAAGGCGCTCCTGTCCATCAGGGGAAAATTCTCCAGAATGAACCCAAGGTCGTAATCTATGATTATGGTACCATCTGCACAAGACCCTTTACGTTTGATGTCACTTACTGGACTATAGGAATAGTTCCAAAATATAATTATTATGAGCATTTCAAATTATTTTTACAGAATCTGTTGGAAATCCCTGCTCAATCACACTGGGTGCTGGCGATTCTGATTTGGGCCCTATTTCAAATATATTTGGGATCATTTGTAATTGGCCGAACCTGTCCTGTGAGTCTGCAAATTTTGTTTCTGTTGACATCGTTATCGGGGATGTTCTTGTTCGCTCTGATCTCCATGGAACCCCGATATATAGGCCCGTCCCTGTTCGTCGGATCGGCCGGCTTGATCTCCGGTATGCGCCAGGGAAAACATAAAAAGGTTTTCTGGAAACTTGGGACAAGTGAACTGGGGATTCTCGCCCTAGTATTATTCCTGTTCGGAGCTGTTTTGGAATACACGCTTGACGAAGCCAAAAGGGGGCTGTCGTTTCATGATGGGAAATCGTCCTACCAAAAGGCATATTCGGATGAGATGACGGTGAGTAAGTTCCTGGCGGAGCGCGGAGTAGTTCCAGGAAATCATGTTGCGGTTGTCGGCAGCCCACCAATACAATGGGCCAGAATGGCACGGGTCAGAGTTATGGGCGAAATTGAGGATGCTGAAAAGTTTCTCGATTCTTCAAAAGCAGATCGTTCAATGTATTTGACTCTATTGAAAAAAGAAGGAATCGGCGCAGTAATAGCCCAAGGAAAAGAATGGCAAAAACTCGCTGTTGAAGGATGGTTGCATGTGCCGGGAACCGAAACATATTGGGCAATGCTTTTTTAGGCTTATCCATGGTCAAAAGGAAAGACTCCACAATGAGTTGGGCTGACGCCGTATCGCGATTTAACAACATAGTTGCGGACCCCAGGCTATGGAACGCAAGGGTGCGCATAGGGTTTTGGGTATTTGGCCTGTTGGCCGGCGGGATTTTGGCCTATACCACAAGACATTATGTAAACGGCGACGCGATTGCGTACATGGACATGGCTGAGGCCTTTCGTAAAGGATTGTGGAAGGAATCTGTTCTTCTGGGATATTCCCCGGGTTATTCAATTCTGTTGGCCATCTTTGAGTCTTTAGTTCCTTCAACAGTCCTGAACGAATTATTTGTAGTAAAGTTTCTAAATTTCGTCCTTTTTGTAACAGCGATGGCGGCCTGCAATTTGTTTATTAATCGATTGAAAGACGAAATTGACGTCGGGAGAGGGAGAACTGTTTTGCCGCCCCATGTTATGAAGGCGGTTTGTTTTTCGCTTTTTCTCGTTGCGTCCTTGATATGGGTAAGGATTCAGATTGTAGCTCCCGACATCCTGATATTCACCTTTGTGTTATTGTCCCTCGTGGCCGTCCTGAATATCAAGCGATCACCCGATGCGTTTTTCAATTTCGCATGTTTGGGTTTATCAGCAGGCCTTGGTTACATTTGCAAGACGTTCTTTTTCCCGTTTTCAGCGATTTTCTTCGCTCTCGCCAGCCTATATTGCAGTTCTTTGAGAAAGGCGATTCCGAGAATATTGCTCTCGGTAGGTGTGATGCTAATAGTGAGTTCACCCGTGGTGATCTCCCAGTCATTAAAAGCCGGCCATCTCTCAATTGGTGAGGTTGGAAGCTACAATTACACCTACTATGTAGCTGGGGAAGGAAGCCCTGTTCATTTGCCAAGACTGGTACATAGTGACCCTGACGTCTTGGTCTATGACGAGGGAACACTGTCAACATTTCCACATGGTGATCCTGCGTACTGGGCCTTGGGCATAAAGCCGGTTCTAAAACTGAAGACGCAATTCAAAGCCATCGTGAGAAATTTTTTTGACCTTGTGGCCCAGATCTGGGGGCCTACGCTGGTCATGCTGATATGGTTTTTCGCTCAGTTCAGAAACGCTCAATTTTCTATTCCAAGAATTCGCCCTCCTTCTGTTTTACTGACGCTCATTCTTCTTTGCCTTGCGGGTACGGGAATATATTGCCTGGTTTCAATGGAAATACGTTACGTAGCCGCATTTCTATTTCTGGGTTTTACAGCTCTCGTCTTCGCTCCAGAATACAAATTCTCAGACTTCGGCAAATGTAACGCTGTCATGTTTGAAGCGGTTTTGGTGGTCGCTTTTATGGTGGGAATGATAATTGGCTTCGTCTTGGATCAAAGTCACAGAGCATTGAATGACTCTGGCGCCAAGATTTCTCATCGTGGGACTTTTATGGAAATGTCAGCTTTGAAAGACTATTTGAACTCTAATGGATTGGGTAAACATGATCGAATTGCGATATTTTATCCTGTCAACTGCAAACTTTATTGGGCAAGAATGGCTGGAGTAAGGGTGGTTGGCGAAATCATGGATGTCCAGGGTTTCCTGGAAAACACAGCTCAGAAAAGGGAGGATGCGCTGAATTCCTTGAAGAAAATTGGCCTCAAAGCTGTGGTGGTAAAGCAACCCGAATTTATTGGGCTCCTTGATGAAGGTTGGAACAAAGTACCTGGAACCCGGCAGTATTTTGTGCATTTATTAACGGAACCAGCCCTGTGACCTCCGGAAATTCCGGTATCATTAGGGTCTCACCGCAAAGAGTAATTCTATGTGGGCAAATAGGACTTGATAATCAAGAAAGTCTTTAGGAGAAAGGCTTGGACAGCAAACCAAATCCCACAAAAACTATAATATACTGGATAATAGCCTTCGTGCCCCTACTTGTGGTTTTAGAAGTTTCTTCATATGTCTTGCTCAAAAAAACCATACCCAGCAGGATAACTGGAAGACTCGGGGAAAGGAGCGTGGAGTTTCAGTTGAATCAAAGGAAGCTAAATCCTGAAACCCAACCACAAATCGTTTCCACCGCCAATGTCCTCAAAGATAGAAACAAATTTTCAGTCGCTGGTTCCAGGATGTTTCACTCATCCCTGGGATGGGACTATCCTCCTGATATAATCTACCAGGATATCGATAACATAACCTACCATCATGGATCCTTGGGGGAGAGGCTTACTTGCACTTCGTATCAAAATACTCTCATGGCGACTTATGGAGATTCATTCACCTATTGCGCCAATGCCAGAGACGATTGTACCTGGCAGACGTTCCTGGCAAAAAGACTGAATCAGAATGTTCTCAATTTCGGAGTCGGTGGATACGGAACTGACCAGGCGGTCCTGAAACATGAACTTCAAAATCAGATTCATACAAAAATAGTCATGTTATGTATTTTACCGGAAAATATAAATCGTGTCGTCAATATATATCGACCCTTTTATACCTACAATGATCCTTTGAAACTTACCAAGCCAATCTTCGTTAAGAAAGATGGTAAATTAATTCTTGTGCCTAATCCGATACAATCTATTGACGATATTCATAAACTTGATGATCCCAAATTCATGAAGGAACTGGCCAAGTATGATTATTGGTATCAATTGGATCAAAAGCTCCCCGATTTCTCGTTTCCCTGGATGGTCTCTCTATTCCATTGGAGGGATGCGGTTCTTAACCAGATTAGCGTATCATTGCCCAGCGCATCGCACGCCTTTTTAAAACCGCGCTATCCGTGGAATCTTTTCGATGAAGATTATCCCTTTTCGGTCATGCGGCATCTTGTCGACCGGTTCGTGACAAATGCATTGGCCAGGGGATCGTTTCCAATAATTGTGATAATGCCTCATAAAGATTACATACAGGAATCAATGGACTACAGAATAAATAGGGTATCAAGACTTGTAGATTATTTGACTGTCCAGAAATATTCGTTTGTTGACGCAGTTCAAATTATAGCCAATATGAAACCGTCAAAATCTAAGCTTGAAAAAATGTATCAAGGACACGCTACAGCAGAAGGTAACCAAGTTTTGGCTGATATTCTGTTTAGTCGTCTTAGAAAACTTGCGCCTTCATTAGTAAATTAAGGTGGATAAATTTTAGTAAAACAATTCTATTCGACCACATTACGGATTCTGTTCAACTTCTTTTATAATTTTCTGCTCTTCTAGCTTGTCAGCAATTCTCTGAGCTATTATTCGACACAAATATGGAGTGTAATGAATCGCATCGACGTAGAGAGATTTATTTAAACCTACTTGAATATCTGCAAGGTTTAGAAAATTATCGCCAAATTGGTCGCTGGCAACAACTTTAGCCATTTCTTGGTATCCGATGCTAAGGGTTGGCACATAGCCAACGTAATCAAATGTTGCGAACATATTATATTCATGATCGCATTTGTAAACCGGTACAGGTTGCCAGACAAAAAGTGGTTTGATTTTGAAATGACTTGAAATTGACTCGATTATCTCCATGTTAATTTTGTACCGACGTATAAGATTATTCATGCTCCGCTTGGAATCAGTGGTCTGACTACTCTCTCGGTCTTTTTGGAAATTAGTTATCAGCTTTACTATAGGCATCTGCAGAATACATTTCTTGATTGGTGATTTTTCTCCCTCATCCATAAATTTGGTCAATTCTTTAGTGTGAGCCGGGTTATCATCTTCGTGAGCCAAATCATTTAATCCATCTATGAACACAGCAATGTCTGGCACTATCTCTTCCAGAATGAATTTTTCTAGAAGTATTCTTTCCTGCACTGAGATGTAACCGCCTCGACCGAAGTTGTAGACTCTAATTCTTCCTTTACATTTTGAATTTAACAATTCCTGTAGATATGACGGGATGCTGTCTCCGTCCGGTACACCGTAAGCGAATGTTGTGGAACCGCCAAAAACAAAAATATTTATAAAGTGAGGATCGGGCGGCCACGGTCCCTGGTCCTTGATCGGTCTGAACCCCCTAGTGTCGACATTGACAGACTTTCCAACAAATGGTCTTTCCTTGAACTGAGTGTACGGTTCAAACCTCTGCGAAAGATGCCGCGTATCATCTAAAAGCCCTTCAATGTCTTTCTTCGCCAAATTCGGAAAGATTTCTTTGAGTGGGTCTTCATACTTTTTAAAACTGTATCGTTTTTTTTCATCGTCATTCTTTTTTCGCAAATAATTTTGGAAATCAATGACCCCAGAAGCGGATAAATTGATAACTATTAATACAACAATAGTGTTGAGGACGATCAAGGCTAATACGCTGTAATAATTAGCAATTATTTTGCCAAAGCTTTCAGACTTCATCCTTGGCGCCTTTCATTCTGATGAAATTTCATATATGTGTCGACAAGCTTTTATTGCAATGCAGATCCATTGTCAAAAGTTTGGCTACACTTGATCCGAGTTTAACCGATGCGCTCAGAGTTCTGTCTTCCGGATAATATTGGGACGAATCCGTAATGTATAGACCGTGTACAGAAGTTCGCATAGCCGGCATAATTTCCGAAAAACCCACCCGGCAAACCGCCTGAGCGTTAGCGTCTCTAAAAACATAACGTCTGACAATCCAGTCCTCACTGAATTGGGGATTTATGATTTTCAGAGCATCAATGTACTCGTTAAAGAAGGACTCGTCAGTCCAGCCCCATCGAGGGTTTTGCGAACTCATGTAATAGGGGACATAGATCAGGCTTCTACCTTTCAAATCTGATCTGGGGTTCAAATTAGTGGTTTCAACGATACCATTAAAAGACATTCTGGGATCATTCACATTAAGCCAGAAATTTTTTGAATAAGGTCTATCCAGTACAAAAAGAACGCAAACAACATTTAGATAATTGATCGACGCCAGTCTGGCGCCGTAATCACCTAAAGAATCTACCAGCTTAATGAAAGTCGGTATGGCGCAGGTAGATATAACTGAATCGGCGCTGATGCTTCTTCCGCTCTCAAGAATGACCCCTTCCGTTTTCCTGTTTTTGATAGAAATTTTAGATACTTTTCCGTTGAGGATTAAATGAAAATTTTCTGATCCTGAAAGTCTATCGATCATCCGCTGCATCAAAGTGTGACATCCTTGGTCAAGATATCCATAACTGTTCAGGCTCTGTGGTTTGGTTCTAGACCTGGCGACGCGGTGAATTCTGTGCCATATCCAGGCCGCTGAAATTTGCTCATGGTACTCTCCGAATTTTATCCTCAGCAGGGGATCCCAAATTGCAAAATATGCCGATGCCCCTACCCGTTTTATTAGCCAGGGCTTGGCTGATAACTTGTCGAGTCCGGACCAGCTTTTTCGAAACTGAGACGCTGCCACGTGCATTCCAAATCTCAACCGTTGTAAAAAGGGCACAGGGGCAAAGTTCAGCAAATCAAACGGAGTGTTGAATGGATAAATCTTTCCATTGATGAATGAAGCAGTGCCAGCCTCTTTCCAGGTCAGTTTCTCGTTCAAACCCAGTTCATTGATAAATTTTATTAGATCATGGTCTTCCCGACAGATGAAGTGATAGTATCGTTCAATCGGGACACCGTCTAATATAATCGAGCCGGCCAGTCCTCCCACAGTTGAAGACGCTTCAACCACAGTTACATTGTATCCTTGCGTAACGAGGCGCACAGCAGCCGTCAGCCCCGTGATCCCGGCCCCAATTATGAGAATCTTTTTAGCCACTGTGTAATCCACTTTTTTGATAAGTCTGACGTTATCAAGGCTTCTGTCCGTAAGATATCAGAAACGAGCCAAACCTATCAGCAAGGCCGAGACTATCCAGACTCGAGTCGAAAAAATCCTTTTCAGCTTTTTTGTTTTGCATCAAAAGATCTCCGTCACGTAAACAGGTAATCTCTCGCCCTAACGAGTATTGACTTAAAGTGGTAGTAGCTCCTAATTTCACGGAGCATTTTGCAGAGTATCTTTGGTCGGAGATGAAACTCAAGGAACGCCCTTCGCTGAAAGGATTTAAGTTCATCCTTCGTAATTCCTTTGGGAGAATACGGCGTACTCGAATATGCCAGGTCTTCCCAATTCGTAGATTCAATTTCACCGGAATCCAAAAGTCCCTGTGTGGCCGATGTGCCCGGCAAGGGGAGGAAGTTACTGAAATGCGCTCTTTTTAAAGGAAGACTCTTGGCAAATTGAAGCGTCTTCTCCATGTCTTCTTTGGTTTCACCAGGGAAACCAATCAGAAAGAAACCACTTGGTTCAATTCCCACTCTATCGATAAGATTGACTTTTTCTCTGATTAACTCGAGTGTCAGCTTCTTGTTCATTGCGTCAAGTATTCTTTGGGACCCTGATTCAATCCCCACTGTAAAAGCGTAGGCTCCTGTCTTCTTCATCCAGACGAGCGATTCTTCATCGAGGGTATTTAGGCGCAGTCCATTTGGGAATGTATAGCAAACATCCCAGTTCTTAGCGCTCAATGTCTTACAGAATTCAATCACTCTTTTTTTCGAAGCGTTAAACATATCATCTATAAAATGAAATTCTCGAACCCCGTATTGTTCATAAAGAAGCTCCATCTCAGCAAACACGCTCTCAAGACTCCGGAACCGAAGTTTGTTTCCCATATTCACAGGTGACCCGCAGAAAGCGCAGGTGTATGGACATCCGCGCGATGAGGCTATGGGCGCTATGGGAAATTTTTTGTAAAAGGCGCCTTGAGGAGCGTCCGGATATGATTCCGGAGGCATCAGGTCCCAGGCCGGGAAACCAAGGGAGTCAAGGTCTTCTACAAAAACCCTTTCAGTGGCTCTTAATTCAGACCCGTCACGATAAATCAGTCCCGGGATCTGTTCGAATGGAATATCCTCAGACTTGAGGATACGACGAGCAAAAAAAGGAAGCCCGATTTCGGCTTCTCCCTGGAAGCCATAATCCGCGTCTGGAAAATCTCTCAGGCTTTCTACGCCTCTAGCTGAAACATGAGGTCCGCCAATAATAACCAGGCTATGAGGTAGGACTTCTTTAACGATTCGAGAACATGTTTTGACTGAAGAGAAGTCGGACGAGAATACCTGAAAACCTACAATTTGAGGGGCAAGAATTTTTATTCGCTCGGTGAATGTTCTAAAATCCAATGTCTCTTTGATCGAATCCAGGATTGCCACATTATCAAATCCACTCTTGCGCAATGCCGTGGCTAGATAACCAAGCCCTACCGGTGGAACTACGTAATGTGATTTTCCGATCGGGACTACTAACAGCAAATTAAGTTGCAATTAAATATCCTCAACTTCTCTGCCAACCAAGCGTCCGGAGAGACATTCATGAACACCAGATATTTTTCTACTGAATTATTTTTTTCTCAGACAGGTCGACTGCGATCCGTTTCGCTATCAAATTACTCATTCTGGCGCTATAGTGAATTGCGTCCACATATAGAGGCTCTCTTAGATTCTCTTGCATATCACCCAGCCACAAAAAATTGCTCCCAAATGCGCCAGATTGATATTCCTTGGCCGCCGCTTTATATCCGGGTCCGACGTATGGCAGAAAATCATCATAATCGAACTTTTGAAATATGGTGTAACTCTGATCATAATTGTACATAGGTGTTGGCTGCCACACGAACAAAGTTTTGATTTCAAACTCGTTACAAACTGCTTCTGTGATTTTCTTGTTTGTCTTGTACCTTGATATTACATCTGAAATTGTCAGCGCAGAATCCGCAGCTTGTTTCTCCGATTTGGGTCCACCGGACCCTAAAAAGAATTTTGTTGCGGGTAATGCCTCAATCAATTTTTGATAGCCTTGTTTTTCACCCTCATTCATGAACTTCGTCAGGTTCTCGGTAAACGCAGGCACTCCCTTATAATGAGCGAAATCATTCAACCCGTCTATGAAGATCACCAGGTTTGGTATATTGCCACTAATTATAAGCTGTTCAAGCAGTATCCTTTCCTGTATAGACATGTAGCTGCACCTGCCGAAGTTGTACACAGCCAACGGCTTGTTGCTGATTTCTCTCAGGCCTTGCTTCAAATACCCCGCTATTGTCTCATTATCAGGGACTGCCGCGCCAAACGCCGTGGAACCACCAAAGACAAAAATATTGAAAGAATCGCGATCTATAGGCCACTTTTCTTCACCACCTATAGATCTAAACCCACGAGGGTCTGCGTTCATGAACTTCCCTTTGAAGGGCCGCTCCTTGAACTGGACATAAGGTTCATAACCCTGAGTAATTGAAAGATTCTCTCTGATGACCTCGGAGATTTCAGGTTGGCTCATTCCTGGATATACTTTTCTGAGTTCAGGGTTGTCAGGTTTGAAACTGTATGAAGCTGCCGGGTTACGGTTCTTCTTTCGAAGATATTCCCGGAGGTCCATCAGTCCGGAAAATCCCAAGTTAATTAATAAAAACAGTATAAATACATTGAAGAATATAATAGAAATAGCTAAATAAATCTTCTTGGCCATCTTCCCAGACATTTCTATTTATTGATTATTTAAAGATTAGAAAAGTTTCTTAGAATCCGTAAGCCATTTTCCTGGCTTTTTTCGGGGTGGAACTGGAGCGCGAAGATATTGTCACGAGCTATGGAACTTGTAAAAGTCACACCATAGTCCGTCTCCGTCGCGATGTCCTCAGCCAGCGCAGGCTCTACAAAATATGAATGAACAAAGTAAAAGAATGAACCATCGTCAATGCCATGAAAGATAGGAACATCCTTTTTAAACGTTACCTGGTTCCATCCCATGTGGGGGATCTTTAACCCCATTTCTCGACTAAAAGCTTTTACTCTTCCGGGTATAACCTTTAACCCATCGTGCAATCCAAATTCCTCCGACTCTTCAAACAATAGTTGGAGCCCCAAACATATTCCTAGAAATGGTTTTCCGGATTTCAGAAAGTCCAGGATAGAATCTACCAATCCAAAAGCGACAAGGTTTTTCATACATTCGGGAAAAGCTCCTACACCCGGCAAAACCAGCTTGTCAGCAATTTCGATATCCTGGATTTTTCTTGATACCAGAGCTTGGGCTCCGACCCTTTCAAAACCTTTCTGAACGCTTCGGAGGTTACCCATTCCATAATCAACTATTACAATCATGCGAGCCTCTTACAAAATCATTCAATCGATCGAGCCTTTTGTTGAAGGCACATCCTGAACTCGCGGGTCTTTTGATACAGCTTCACGTAGCGCCCGCGCTAATCCCTTGAATAGAGCCTCGGCTGCATGATGGGGGTTTGAACCGGTCATTACAGTGGCGTGGGCTGTAATCCCTCCACGGTCTGTAAGAGCCTGAAAAAAAACCCTTAAAAGGTCAAGCGGGAAATCTCCGGCTATCCTGTCTTCGAGGGGATTGACAAGTGTCAGGTGGGGACGTCCGGAAATATCCAGGGATACGTTGACCAACGTCTCGTCCATTGGTAATGATATGAAGCCGTATCTCTTTATGCCACTCTTGTCTCCGAGAGCATCCTTAAATGCGACTCCCAAACATAGGCCCACATCCTCAACGGTGTGATGAAAGTCCACATGCAAATCCCCTGTCGCTTCGAGTTCAAGATTGAAAAGACCGTGCGCTGTGAATAAAGTCAACATATGATCGAAAAACCCTATGCCGGTTTCTATGGCGCTTTTTCCCGTGCCGTCAATGTTCAGTTTGATCAGGATGTTGGTTTCGGAGGTCTTTCTTGCAATCTCGGAAATTCTCATTTGGGGGGCCTTTCAAACCATGTCGTCTTTGACTCGGTTAATGTCTGCGCCTAGGGAGGCCAACTTTTCTTCTATTTTGTCGTAGCCTCGATCAAGATGATAGACTCTATGAACTTCGGTGACACCTTCCGCAGCGAGTCCGGCGATTATTAAAGAAGCGCTCGCCCTTAAGTCAGTTGCCTGAACATGAGCCCCAGACAATTTACCTACCCCTCTAACCTGAGCCGAACGACCCGAGACCCTGATGTTAGCTCCCATGCGAACAAGCTCCTGCACATGCATGAAACGGTTCTCAAAGACTTGTTCGGAAATTGAACAAGTCGAATCACCCATGGACATCAAGGCCATGTACTGAGCCTGGAAATCAGTGGCGAATCCGGGGTAAGGATTAGTTTCCACATCCCTGCTCCTAATCCCACCATTCGAGCAAACTCTCACGTATTCGGGCGCAATCTCAATCTTCAATCCGGCTTCATCAAGTTTTTCAAGCAATGACGTAAGATGATCATGTTTGCAGCCTTGGACCGTAACATCACCCTTGGTTATTGCGCCGGCTATCAGAAAGGTTCCGGCCTCGATACGATCCGGCATTATTTCATGGACTATTCCGTTGAGTCTGTCTACACCATCAATGACTATCACGTCCGTGCCGGCGCCCTGTATTTTTGCCCCCATGCGGCTCAGCGCATGCGCCAGTTCCGTAATTTCCGGCTCGATAGCGCAATTCCTCAAGATGGTAGTCCCTTTTGCGAGCGTCGCGGCCATAATGAGGTTTTCAGTCCCTGTAACCGTATTCAGATCAAACGTGAAATCAGCCCCTTTCAGGCCCTGAGATCTTGCGCGGATGTATCCGCTCTCAAGCTCAATGGAAGCGCCCATGGCTTCCAGTCCTTTGAGATGCTGGTCTATGGGACGGGCTCCTATTGCGCAACCACCAGGTAAACTCACGTCAGCCCGGCCTTCCCTCGCCATGAGCGGACCGAGAACAAGGACTGACGCCCTCATGGTCTTTACTAGCTCATAAGGGGCTGTATGCTCCGTGATTTCACGGGCTTTGATCCTGAGAGCGCCTGAAGTGAAATCGTCCAGTTGGACTCCCAATTGAAGGAGAAGCTGTTTGGTCGTTCTAATATCCCTGAGAGCCGGCACACGATGATACGTCATCTCATCAGTAGTGAGAATGGCCGCCGCCATCAAGGGAAGCGCAGCGTTCTTGGCTCCGCTCACCTCAACTGTTCCTCGAAGCGCACAGCCTCCTTTGATAACCATTTTTTCCATTTGACAAGTCCTTCGGCTAACTTTGAGCTACGGGGCTACTGGCGCCAGTATAGATGTCTATATGAATACATTTACCAGATTCGCTATCTCTTACACGTCGCTGTATAACATTTTCAGACGATAGCCGCAATACGGGTCAAGTGTGTGTGATTGGGCTAGAAAGAAATGAGTTCAATGAGATCTTCGCGGGAAAAATGTTTAAGGATGGATTTGTCGTCCTGTCTTACGACAGTCTCCATGAGACGCTTTTTGCGAGAAATAATCTGATCAATTTTTTCTTCCAGCGTGTTTCTCGTCAAGAGCTTGAACACTTGAACCCCGCGGGTTTGTCCGATCCGGTGAACGCGATCCGTCGCCTGTTCTTCTCGAGCGGCGTTCCACCACCTGTCATAATGTATGACCACTGATGCTCCAGTCAGATCAATTCCCAAACCTGAAGCGCGTAGAGAACCGGAGAATACCATGCAGTTGGGATCTGTGTTGAATCTTTTGACGGCTTCCGCTCTATGGCGAGTGTGGCCCTTTATAGTCGCAAACTCCACGCTTATGTCCCTCAGGTAAACTTCGATTAGCTCCAGCATTCTTACATATTGACTGAAAACAACTACCTTCTGTCCCGACCCCAGGCTTTCTTCCATCAACTCTACAAAAAGGTCCCATTTACCCGAAGGATATTTCGTGTAATCCTTTCCCTGCTTTTCCAAGAGTATAGGGTGGTCGCAAATCTGCTTTAGGTAGTTCAAAACCGCAAAGATATGCATATATGGGACTTTTTGATCGGGGTCCTTCAACTGCTGGACTAGATTCCGCCCCTGATTCTCTACAACGTCCTTATAAAATCGAGTTTGAATCTCACTGAGTTCGCAGCTTCTGATATCTTCAATTTTAGGCGGCAACTCCTTGAGAACCTGATCTTTTTTTCGCCTCAGGGTAAACGGCCTAATCAGTTTGGCCAGTTTATCTTTGGCCTCCCTGTTCGAGTATTCCTCTATGGGAACGCGGAAATGGGTTTCAAAAGAAGAATCCGAGAGAAGGTAACCAGGCAGGGTAATGTCAAAAAGGGACTTCAACTCAGTGACACTGTTTTCGATCGGTGTTCCAGTCAGCCCGATAATACATACGGCTTCTAACGATTTTATTGCGGCGTAAGTCTTGGTAGATTTGTTTTTTACAGATTGAATCTCGTCAAGAACCAGGAGTTCAAACCGGTACCGGGAAAGCATCTCCCTGTCCCTCAGGGCAATGCCGTAAGAGGTTATAATAAGGTTGTGGTCGTTGAAAGCGTCCTCAAAGAGACGATCCGTACCATGATATATGTATGGCTTAAGGAAAGGAGTAAATTCCATTACCTTGTCAAACCAGTGGTTGAGTACGGTCGTGGGACAAACTACGAGGAACCTGGTATCGTCCTTAGAAGCGGAAAGTTTGGCCAGGATTCCCGTCATTAGCCCCATGACTTGGTGAGTCTTTCCTAGACCCATGTCGTCGCATAACAGCCCGGAAAATCGATTTTGATACAAAAACCACAGCCATCCATATCCGTTCTTCTGATACGACCTTAATTTTCCTTTCATGGACGAGATTGACGGGGCTCTGGACGGGGGCTTGAGAGCTTCCAGGTTTTCAACCAATTCCCGGATTCTCTGAGAAGAGTATTTTTTCTCAATGCGGTCGTTTAAGGCAAGAAATCTCAGGTATTCCGAACGGGACAAATTTACCCTTCCGGCTTTGATTTCTCGTTTGTCCAGTCCGTCAAGCCACGCGAACTCCGGTCGCGCAATGTCAACCCATTTGCTTCCCCGGACTATGAAGCGTCGATTCAGCGCTTTGGCCTCAAGTATTTCTTCCATGGAAATTGAGAAGTTTTCATACTTGTAATCGATCTCGATTGTAACATTTTCGGGTGATAGGGACTCGTGATTTACCGCCATGGCCTCGTACGACGCAAGCGTTTCCCGATTGAGCACGCTTTCATCCACAATTATTGCGGGTTCTGATCTCAGAATTTCGCCGTATGCTTGCAGGAAATCCGTTATACGATCTGATGGGATGGTGATTTTCTTTTGGGGAGAAAAATATTCATGAGGAAGTCCGGTGGGGGCAGCGGAGATTCTGTAAAACCCAAGCTCCGGAAATAGATAAAAGGTCCCAAAGAGTTGACGCTCAAGCTCCGTTCTGTCCAGAAATGGTTGTTCCGTTGACGAATCTTCGTCCGGGTTCTCAACCACGGGAATGACCATTAGCTCGGACGAGTCAGCAACTTCAATCCTGTAACCGGTCTTCAAAGGCTCAGAATTTATATAGAGGTCATTGCCAATTACGCCCTTCTTTTCTGCCTTTCCAATAACTTCCCCAATCAGTGACCTTGGAGGAACGAACCTCATTACGGGCGTGTCTTCTTCATCCACCCCCTCAACAATTAACTCCTCCTTGAACTCGAGAAATCTGAAATTAAAATGTCCACCGTCTCGCCCCGAAACCAGAAAACCGACTTTGGCTATCGTATGCCACATGCTGTCTTCAAGATGCTGCCGGACTGACTTCAATCCCTTTCGATTTATCTCCAGTTCATCATCCGAATATCTCCATGGTCGTCTCCTCAATGAAGGAACATTCGGATCTTTGAGTTTTCTGCCATACATACGACGGAAAACAGCGCCGTCTATATCACGTCTTATAATGTCATAGAATTCATGCAAAAACTCTTCAACGAGGCGTTCACCAGGCATAAACGACAGGATCTCCCGTTGATTCCTGTCACAGAAATTTATACGCAGTCCCTCGCCTCCATGGTTCACCTGGGCTTTGAAACCCAGTGTTGAATCCCCAAAATTCTTGAAACCCAACCAGCTAATTTCGTTCCAAAAACTGTCCTGAAAATCGTCGCCTAGTGAACGAAGCTTTCCTGTCTGCTGGTCTGGCCTTAAAACATAACGAACCAACGAGACAATGTGTTGACAGTAGGTCCTGGTAGAGGAGCGAAAACAGCCGCAAGAAGCTTTGGACAAGACTTTTGTCTCAGGATCAAGCATAATGTGAACATTAAATAACTTGCCGTATTGATCAGATACTACGGCGAAATAGGCCTCTCTTCCAAAATTTATGTGTGTAATTCGCGAAGAATGCGCCAGCTTGAGCCCTGTATCAAGAACTTCAGAATTAAATTGGGTAGTTATCTCTGAGGGGAGTTCGCTTCGTCGATTTGACTCAGAAGCCTTCTTTTGGAAATCAATTACTTTTCCGAACACTTAAATCTCCGGCGCTCAGATAATCAACCTAAGGTTGACGGGCCGTGGATATCACAATGAATTAGGCTTGTCAACAAAAAAAATTATTTTTTGTATACTGAATAAAGCCAATTTAATGAACATATAATGATTAATTATTAATTATTCAGTTTAATATAGTGAATCCATATTTTTTAACTCGCGAAATTATATATTAAATTGTAGGATTACCTTTTCCCGGATCTTACAGTAGGACTTTCGTTGATTTACTGAATTCATCGTCTTGGGGATTATGGTTGACTGAGGACCCGGGCCTATGTATGCTCGTGTACCGACGATTAATCCACTTTTCATAACCATATTTTCGTTTGAGATAGAAGGAGCCGGAGTGTCCCCAGTAAGCGCTCTTGAACAATTGTACAAAGAGGTAATTCTGCCACGTTTGTGCGCTGCTTGCGGCGCCTGCGTAGGTAACTGTCCATACCTCGTGAAATATAAGGGCCGCACGGTGAAGTTGGATTCATGCTCCAGGGCGGACGGCAGGTGCTATGCCTATTGCCCGGGCGCAAACTTCGATCCGGAATCCATCTCCCAGGCAATTTTTTCTCAACCCTACGATACGTCGGGACTTGGCTCATTTACTGAAGTAAGAGCTTCGAGGTCCACTTCGAACGAAATATTGAGTATGGCCCAAGGAGGCGGAACAGTAACGTCGTTGATGAGCATGGCGCTTGAAACCGGCATTCTGGACGCCGCTATTGTTACTTCGGCTAAAGGTTCCGAAGGGTTTCCCTGTGGTGTGATCGCAACGACCGCACGAGCCGTTCAAGAGTCCGCTGGGTCAAAATTTGTAGGCGCTCATACACTCGACGCGTTGAACCTGGCAATCGAGCGTGGTTTTACCAGAATCGGAATTGTAGGGCTTCCGTGCCAAATCCGGTCCCTGCGCAAGATGCAAGTGTACGACATCAAAGACCAACATCTAAAGGAACGAGTCCGCCTTGTGGTGGGGCTTTTTTGTAATTGGAGTTTCTCTGCCGATGAATTCCAGTCTTTTATCAGTAAAAAAGTCGGCGACAAGAAAATTAGAAAGTACGACGTGCCGCCTCCACCTTCGAACAAGCTCATCGTTGAAACTGATGATGGCGCCGAAAGCATAGCTCTGGAGGAACTGAAGCCTTTGATTCAAGGGGCTTGTCGGGAGTGTTCCGATATGACTTCCGAATTTGCTGACATTTCAGTAGGCATGTATGAAGGCCGACCTGGCTGGAATACGTTGATGATCAGGAGCAAAACGGGGCTTGATTTGATTGAAACTGCGACACATGTAGGTGTGATCGAAACCGAGCAGTTCCCAGAAGAGAATCTCAATCATTTAAGGCAAGCTTCTCTGAACAAAAAAGAACGTGTGTCTCTTACGAAAATAGAGACGGGGAGTTCTCAAGCATGTCACGATTGATTCTAGATGAGCCCGGCAAAGAGATTCTATTTATGGGTAATGAAGCTATTGCACGGGGAGCGCTGGAAGCTGGGGTGCGTGTGGCGGCCGCTTACCCGGGCAATCCTTCGTCTGAAATAATAGGTAACCTTGCCCAGGTTGCCGAGAAAATGGGGATCTATGTTGAGTGGTCCGTGAATGAGAAAGTCGCTGCAGAGGTTGCAGCGGCTGCGGCTGTATCAAACATGAACGCCCTGGTCGCGATGAAACAGAACGGTCTCAATGTGGCATGCGATTTCTTGCTCAATTTAAACCTTACGGGAATTCGCGGCGGTTTGGTTGTGATCGTGGCGGATGATCCGTCCGGAATTTCCAGTTCTAACGAACAGGATTCCCGATCATTTGCCAAGCTGGCGGACATACCCCTTTTGGAACCAAGCGGATTTCAAGAGGCCAAAGAGATGGTGCGCCACGCCTTTGAACTTTCCAGAATGACCGGCAATTTTGTGATGATTCGCAGCGTCACGAGGATATCTCACGCCCGCGGAAATGTGATTCTCGGGAAGCTCCCTACAGATTTTCCTTCTCCACATTTCGATACGTCCAGACCTTTGTGCCCTTTACCAACATCCGTTACTCATCCCGCCCTCCACAAAAGACTTCAAACGGCGGAAGAAATCCTGGGAGATTCGGAATTCAACGAGTATTGGGGATCCGAAATACCAGAAACCCTCATTATAACTTGCGGATCAGGCTGGTTTTTTTCCAAAGAGGCGGTTGACATTTTGGGGCTCCGTCCTCGGGTAGGGGTCCTCAAGGTTGGTACCACATGGCCCTTGCCGAGAGCTTTTCTCATCAATCATTTGCAGAAGACCAAAAAGGTAATTTTGTTTGAAGAAGTCGACCCTGTGTTGGAGAATAATGTCACCGAGCTTTATGCCCAGCACAATCTTGATCTTCCGCGAATAGAGTTCGTGGGCAAGAACTCCGGAGTCGTACCCAGCACAGGAGAGTTATCCCCCGACCTGGTATTGGGGGTTCTTGGGAAAGTAACGGGGGTTGTCCCAAAGATTGACGAAAATTACGCAAACCTGGCGAAAGACGCAATAGAAAATTACGCTCCCCAACGAGCCATGGCATTCTGCGCAGGCTGTCCTCACAGAGCCTCTCTGTGGGCCATCAAGCAGGCTCTGGCTCTCGATGGTAGGGACGGCGTTCTCTTTGGAGACATCGGTTGCTATGCTTTAGGGATATTTCCCACCGGATTCTCCCAACTGAAGACCGTCCACGCTATGGGTTCAGGGGCTGGAATGGCCTGCGGTTTCGGCTCATTGCGCCAGTTTGGAATTAATCAGCCAAGTCTTGCCGTCTGTGGAGATTCCACTTTTTTCCATGCCGTCATTCCGGTCCTTGTAAATGCCGTGCATCAGAATTCCAAATTCCTGCTAGTCGTACTGGACAACAACGCAACTGCCATGACCGGTTTTCAGCCTCATCCGGGAAGCCCGATAGACGCTATGGGAAATGCAACTAATCCTATTGTAATAGAAGATCTTTGCGTATCTCTTGGGCTCGAAACCCGGGTAATGGACCCGTTCGACCTGAAGGGAACAATTTCAACCGTCTGTGAAATGATAAAGGACCAAACAAAACCAAAGGCTCTAGTCTTGAGACGTGAATGCGCTCTTGTAAGTGGCAGAAAAGGGACTCTGAAATACCAGGTTCGAATTGATCCTCAAAAGTGTATAGGAGAGGAATGCGGATGCGACAGGCTTTGTACGCGAGTTTTCAAGTGTCCCGGACTTATATGGGACCGTTCCGCGAAAAAGGCCCGTATTGACGACGTGATATGTACAGGTTGCGGGGTTTGCGCTGACATTTGTCCCTCTCATGCCATAGTGAAGGAGGGCGTCTAAATGGAAAAAGATCCTTACAATGTTGTGGTTGCCGGCGTAGGGGGGCAAGGCAACGTGCTTGGCACCCAGTTGTTGGGAGCAGTACTGGTGGATCAGGGATACAAGGTTACTATTGGTGAAACTTACGGCGCTTCTCAACGAGGGGGATCGGTCATGAGCCACATGAGGGTTTCTATGACAGACCAATACGGCCCATTGATTCCGCCGCGATGCGCCGACCTTGTCATAGCTCTCGAGCCAACCGAAGCGGTGCGAGTCCTGGCCCAGTTTGGTAGCAAGAACACTATAGCAGTTGTCAACACCAGACCAATTTTCCCGGTTGACGTCACATGCGGAAATTTGCCATACCCTGAAAAGGAAGCCCTTAAAGCAAAAATAAGAGCCCTATCTAAAAACGCTTTTTTTTTGGAAGCCACGGAGAAAGCCATTGAATTGGGTAATCCAGTCCTCGCCAACATTATCATGATCGGAGCTGTCTCTGGAGCAGGTATTGTTTCAATTACCGAAAAGGAATTGGAGAAAGCTGTCAGAGAAAATATCTCAGAGGACCGGGTCGACATTAATCTCAAGGCTTTCATCATAGGCAAAGAAATGACCAACTGTGAATGAGTCAACCAATGCTGGATGAAATCAAAAAGGAACTTGTACAGATAGTTGGTCCTGACAGAGCCACCGACCTGCCTGAGCATCTCGTCACTTATTCATATGACGCCTATACCGAAGAACAACGTCCGGACATTGTCCTCTTCCCGATAACCACACAAGAAGTTTCGGCTATCATGAAAGTCGCTCATCGGGAGGCTATATCAGTCACCCCTCGTGGAGCGGGAACAAATCTGGCTGGTGAAAGCGTACCAATCCGTGGAGGAATTGTCGTATGTCTCACAAAGATGGACAGAATACTTTCAATTGACGCCGAGAGTCTCACCGCTACTGTCGAGCCGGGTGTAATTAATCTCGATCTTCAGCGTGAAGCTGAAAAACGGGGAATGATGTATCCCCCAGATCCCGCTTCGTGGGCCGTGGCAACTATGGGAGGCACTGTCGCTACAAACGCCGGCGGACCCAGAACATTGAAATATGGTGTCACCAAGGACTATTTGCTTGGACTCACGGTGGCGCTTGCTGACGGCAGCATACTTAGAACCGGCGGGCGTACACTCAAGAATGTGACAGGCTACAATCTTACAACTCTGATTTGTGGTTCTGAAGGCACCCTTGGCATTATTACAGAAATTGTGGTGAGGCTGATTCCCAAATCACCGGCAAGCCGCACAATGCGAGCCGATTTCAAACGTCTTGAAGATTGCTCTGACGCTGTTGCGGCAATCATGGCCGGCGGGTCTGTTCCTGCAGCATTGGAACTGATGGACCGATTCGTGGTGAAGGCTGTAGAAAAGTCCTTCAACCTAGGACTTCCTACGGATGTCGAGGGAATACTGCTTATCCAGTTAGACGGAGCGCCTGAAACTCTGGACAGGGAAGTGAGACAGGTTGAAAACGCCCTAATTGACAAGAACGCAAAGAATATAATTATCGCCAAAGATTCAGCCGAAACGGAGAGATTGTGGTTGGCTCGCCGAGCCGCCGGACCGGCTGTAATGCGGATGAGGCCTAACATTATAACCGAGGACGTGACAGTGCCTGTTTCCCAGCTCACGGCAATGATCAGGAAAGTGACGGAGATTGGGGAACGTCACGGGATTCAAGTCGGCATTTTGGCTCATGCGGGTGATGGAAATCTTCATCCATGCATTGTTTTCGATAAACGGGACGAAGACGAGTATAAGCGGGTTCAGACGGTCTGCGAAGAACTGATTCCTGAAGCCCTTGCCCTGGGCGGAACGCTGTCGGGCGAGCACGGCATAGGAATCGCCAAGGCGCCCTTTTTGCGCTTGGAGATGGATCCAGTCGCTCTTCAGATTACACAGGGCATAAAGAACTGCTTTGATCCTAAGGGTATACTGAATCCAGGCAAGTTTGTTTGAATTCGGAGCATAAATCGAACATTGCCATGTCGGACTAAATTATGATCAAGAGGCCAACATTCATTTTGCTCTCACAAAAAACCCGGCGTCCGATAATGTAAAAGGCAGGAGATCTTTGTTTCCGCAGAATCTTAAAGACGACCTGGACCACTGCTTCAAATGCGGGATGTGCCAGCAGGTGTGCCCAACCTTCAAGGTTATGCGCCGGGAATATTATACCCCAAGGGGACGAGTTCAAATAATCAAACATTATCTCGAAAGAGACCTCGAGTTAACCCCTGAATTAAGTCGACTGATAATGAGTTGCATGCTTTGTGACGCATGCGCTTCGCTTTGTCCAAGCGGAGTTCGGATTGACCGGCTGTTCAGGCTTATGCGTGTTGAAATGGACCACCGCGCCCCAAAAACACTGGGCAAGAAACTTTTGATCTCTATCCTTAAAAACGGAGATAGACTGCGTAAAGCCGCTTTATTATCTCGAATAGGACAAAGACTTCTTGTTGATGTGTTTCGAACTGACGCCAAAATCGGCGCCATACCCCTGGCAAGGTTTCCGAGAATAGCAAAAGAGACATTCCGAAACAAAAATAAGGAAAACATCACGCCTGCAAGGAAGAGGTCAGGAAGCGTCGTTTATTTCACCGGTTGCGCTACGGACCTGATTTACCATGATGTTGGAGACGCGGTACTGCGAGTTTTGTCCCAACTAGGGTTGGAGGTCATAATTCCCAGGGGTCTAGTCTGCTGCTCCGCCCCATTGTTCCTCAGCGGCGCGGTGGAATCGTCACTGCCTAATATTTTTAAAAACCTGGATATTCTTGATGGAGTTGACGCTGACGCTATCGTTGTGGATTGCGCTACTTGCGGGGCAGCCTTGAAAAAGGGAATACCGGAATTGCTGGAAGATCTAGGCTTGGATACGGAGAAAGCAAAAAGAGTCGCAAATAAAGTTAAAGATGTTTCTCAAATTGTTTCTGAACGTATCGAAGAATTGCCAATTCTACGCAATACCACTGACCAGCAATTGGTAGTAACCTACCACGATCCCTGCCACCTCGTCAGAGGAATGGGAGTAACGCTGGAACCAAGGACGATATTGAGCGGCATCGATGGAATCAAGTTTGTCGAGATGGAGGGCTCAAATGAGTGCTGTGGTGGCGCTGGATCATACCAGTTCGAAAACGTCGATATCTCGTCCGGTGTCACATCCAGAAAAACCAACAATATAAAAGCTACCGGCGCTAATATTGTAGCGACAGGTTGTCCGGGGTGTCGGCTAACATTGACCGGCAATATGTCCGCAGACGACAACATAGATGTCTTGCACACGGTGCAGCTTGTGTCCAGGTTCATGACGAACCAATAAATTTGACTGGAAGAACTTTGTAAGTCCGGAGCGCCAAGGGCGCTTCATAGGGTTATCTTTTGAAGCAACCGTTTTTCAAGTGAAACTCACATACAAGGAGGAGAAAGATGCTGTTCAACAAAAGGTTCAGATCAGTCATGCTCGTTTTGGGTCTAGCGGCTGTTATACTTTTCACTATGACGGCTTCGCCTTCACTCGCGGAAAAACCAATCAAAATAGGTATGATCGACTGCTATACCGGAGGAGCCGCAGCGTTTACAAAGCCTGCTCTTACCGCGTGGAAAATGGTGATTGATGAATTCAACGCCAAAGGCGGACTAAACGGACGAAAGATTGAGCTGGTCATCAGAGATGATAAGTTCAAACCGGATGAAGCGCTTTCTTACGCCCGAGAACTGGTTTTGAAAGATAACGTGGATTTTCTGGCTGGAACTACCAACAGCGCCTCCGCCCTTGCTGTGTCTGAATATGCTAAACAGAAGAAAAAACTTTTTATTATTCATATTTCCCGCTCTGATCGAATAACTGGGGAAAAAGGTCACAGATACGTATTTAGAGGGTGTCCGAGCGCCGACATTGAAGGGCTGGCAGGAGGCGAATATGCGGCCACCATGCCTTTCAAAAAATGGTATATCATTGGTGAGGATTACGAATATGGCCATTCCATAGCGGACAATTTCTGGAAAGGCCTTAAAAAGAACAGACCTGACGTGGAAAAGATAGGTGAGGCATGGCCCAAAGTCGGTGAAACAGATTATAGCCCCTATATGACCGCTTTAGCAGGGGCAAAACCTGATGCCGTATATGTGGCCTTTGGGGCTTCGGGTCTACTCCCTTTTAGCAAGCAAGCGAAGCTTTTTGGACTGACCGAGAAATTCCCGCTGTTTGCTTTTGCTTTTGCCGATTCCATCATCCCGATGATACTAAAAAGCGATATGCCTACGGGAATTTTCGGCGGTTCCAATTATTTGTGGTATTATCCCAACACTCCCGAGAATAAGAGTTTCGTCGCAAAATACCTCGAATATACCACCAAACTTGGCTCTCCTGATAAGTACCCGTCAGGTATTGGAGTATTCGCCGGCTACTGCTGCGCAAAGTTCCTTACCGACGCAATCCTCAAGGCAGGGACTACCGACACTGAAAACGTGGTTTCAGCGATGGAAGGTTTGTCCATCGACACACCTATCGGTAAAATCGTGATGAGGGCGTGCGATCATCAGGCCGCTACTCCCGCTTTCTGGGGAAAGGTCGAACAGGTTGAGGGGTTTCCATTCCCGGTGATCAAGAACGTGGTAGCTACATCACCGGAGAAAACCATGCCTTCCTGCGAAGAGATCGAGAAAGAGAGAAAAAAGGAAAAGTAAATACTCTTTAAGATAGTTATAGCAACATTCCGGCGGTCGCCGCGGATCAGGGCCGCTGGAATGTCATCTTCTGTTGGGCGCTAACTCCAATTAATGTTTTCTTGAACAGTGGCCGCTCATAATGAGGGGCGGTAATTCGCTTCGGGCACGTTGTTTAACACAGGTAGGTTATGCATTTAGATGCGTCAATGTTCGTTGCTCAGTTCATAAGCGGCTTATGTCATGGCATGATCCTGTTCCTGATGGCCTCGGGCCTTACGCTCGTTTTTGGGGTCATGCGGGTAATTAATTTCGCTCACGGCTCATTTTATATGCTGTCCGCTTATTTAGCTTATTCCGTGACGCAGTTTTTCATGGCGGGACCCTACGGTTTCTGGATTGCTCTTATTACTGTTCCAGTCATCGTAAGCATTGTCGGTGGAATTGTAGAATGGCTCCTGTTGCGAAGAATTTATGAAAAGGAACATCTCCTGCAGATCCTTCTTACTTACGCATTGGTTTTTGTTTTCAACGATTCCGTAAAATTAATATGGGGAACGGATATGAGGATTGTTAGAATGCCCCCTCAGCTTACGGGATCTGTATTGTTTTTGGGGCAGGAATTCCCGGTTTATTATTTTTTCATAATAATAACGGGGCTTATTGTGGCTTTGGCAATGTGGCTAATTCTGAAATACGCCAAAGTAGGGAAGCTTCTCAGGGCTGCTGCGGAACAGGGCGATATGGTTGGCTTGCTGGGTTACAACGTGTCCACCCTGTTTACCGTAGTCTTCATGGTGGCCACAGCGTTAGCCGGGCTAGCAGGGGTAGTCATGGCGCCTACGATAAGGCTTGCGCTCGGTATGGACATTCTGATCATTATTGAATGTTTTCTTGTCGTAATAATAGGTGGCTTGGGAAATGTCTGGGGAGCCCTTTTAGCTGCGCTAATCACCGGCCAAACATATGCTTTCGGGATATTGGTTCTGGAAAAATACGCCATGGCTTTTCTTTTTGCTTTGGCGGCTCTGATAATAATTTTTAGACCGTCGGGCCTTTTGGGCAAATCAGGCAGGTAGGTAAGGAAGTATTTATGAGGGTGAACAACGCCTGGAAAACATCCTTGATATCGACTGTGATTCTTTTCCTTGTCGCCGTCCCATTTGTAGCGGCAAATGTCTCCCAATTTTATCTGTACGTGATTATCAAGGTTATGATCTGGGCTCTTTTTGCCATAAGTTTCAATTTGGTTCTGGGTTATGGTGGCATGATGTCTTTCGGGCATGCCGCTTTTTTTGGGGTTGGCGCGTACACGTGTGGGCTGCTTCTTGTTAAGACCCATTGCCCTACAGCCGTCGCCTTCTTGGCCGCTCCCTTCGCAGCGGCGCTGGTTGGTCTTGTAATGGGATATTTTAGTGTTCGAATACAGGGGGTGTTTTATTTTGCTACACTGACACTATCCTTCTCGCAGCTTCTTTATATACTCGTCTACAAGTGGCGCAGTTTTACCTTTGGTGATGATGGGATACAGGGAATTAAGGTTCCCGATTTGATCTCAACTCTTGATACCTATGTAAATTATTATTTCTTCGCTTTGATAGTCATACTGCCATGTATTTACATCTTGTGGCGCATCACCAGATCTCCTTTCGGGCTGATGTTGCGCACAATCCGTGAAAATTCCGAACGATCTGAGTTTATTGGAGTAAATGTAAACAAATACAAGCTCATAGCGTTCGTAATTTCCGCTTTTTTCTCTGGTATTGCGGGAGCTTTATTTACTCTCTTTGAGACGTCATTATCACCGGATCTTTTTTTCTGGACAGCTTCCGGAGACGTCATCCTTATGGGGTTGCTAGGCGGAATGCATTTATTTCTAGGCCCTGCGCTCGGCGCAGCGATCATAGTTCTTCTGAACAGTTTCCTGAGTTCCTACACTCAATACTGGGGCATGTTCTTGGGAGTTACTCTAATCATGATCGTGCTGTTCTTTCCTCAAGGTGTCGGTGGGCTGATTCAGGAAAAGCTCTTGTCTCCCTTTGGAAGGGAAAAGCATAGATGACAATTCTTGAAGTTAAAGGTATCCGAAAATCTTTTGGTGGGGTCGCCGCCGTAGGCGGGGTAGACTTGAGCGTGGAACAGGGCCGCATTTTCAGTATCATCGGTCCTAACGGGGCTGGGAAAACCACTCTTTTTAATCTCATTACGGGATTCGATCACTGTGACGGTGGACAAGTCCTCTTCAAAGGCAAGGACGTAACCGGTCTGCATCCTGACCAGTTGGTTAGGCTCGGCATGGCCCGATCTTTTCAGGTTACAAAAATATTCCCTAAGCTCACGGTCTACGAAAACATTCAAGCTACGACACTCTTACAGCAAGGTAAGGGACTCAACCTATTTTCTCCAGCCACAGAACTTGCCCGGACTGAGACACAAACGGTTCTATCTCAGGTTGATCTTCTTGATAAAGCCGACGAACTCGCTGGAACTTTATCGGCCGGCGACATGAAGCGTCTCGAGGTGGGAATAGTTTTGGCGACCAGACCTGAATTGATACTTCTGGACGAACCCACCTGCGGAATGTCTACAAACGAAACTAGCGGCACATTCGAGCTGATTAGAAAAATTAATCGCGACACCAACGTCACTGTCCTATTTACCGAGCACAAGATGGATATGGTTTTCGCCGTGTCTTCTCACATTACTGTAATGAATTTCGGGCGTGTAATCGCTTCGGGCTCTCCGGAGGAGATCCGGAACGACAAAAGGGTTCGCGATATATATCTAGGCGAGGGCTGATGTTTCTGGAAGTCAACAATATCAACACATTTTATGGCATTTTCCACGCCATTTTTGATGTTTCCATCAAAATTGAAAAAGGTGAGGTTGTTTGCCTCCTGGGAAGAAACGGAGCGGGAAAAACTACTACTCTCAGTAGTATTGTGGGACTGAATAAACCCAGATCTGGCAACATCAAGTTCAAAGGCGCCGAGCTAAAAGGAAAGAAAACACATGAGATAGTAAGAATGGGGATCGGTTATGTCCCGGAAAACCGCCTGATCTTCAGCGATCTTACCGTTAGAGACAATCTGGAACTAGGTTGTCGTAAAAAGACTTCAAAACACGTTGCCGCAACGCTCGACAAAATTTTTCACCTCTTCCCCAGACTCAAGGAACTTACACATAGAATCGGAGGAACGCTGAGTGGGGGTGAACAGCAAATGCTCACAATCGCCCGTACTCTTATGGGGGAACCGGAACTTCTGTTGCTTGATGAACTTACAATGGGACTAGCCCCGATTGTGGTAAACTTGCTCAGAGACGTTATTAAGACACTAAAGTCCGAAAATTTGACGATCCTTTTGACGGAACAGAATGCGCTCTTTGCTCTTGACCTGAGTGAAAGAGTGTATGTGATCGACAAGGGGACAATAGTTTACAATGGAAACGTTCAGGATTTAAAACAAAACTACGATCTTATGAGTATGTATCTCGGTGTTTGAGGCATTTTGATAAAAAAAATAGGGATTCCAGCAATAATAGTTTGCGTAATCGGGGCCACAGCTACTTATGTGATCCACTACCTGAAAAACCGAACGGCGCCGGCAGGGACCGTCTTTGTCAGCGGAAATATTGAGGCTACAGAGGTTGACGTTTCATTTCGGCTTGCCGGTCAAATAAAGACCCTTCCAATTGAAGAAGGAGACCGAGTCAAAAAGGACCAGATTATTTCGACTCTGGACACAGACACACTTGAAGCAATGCGAGGCTCAGCAAAGGGTGATGTCGCGGCTTTAACCGCCGTCCTGGATCAACTGGAAGAGGGTTCGAGAAAAGAAGATATTGAGGCTGCCCGGGCTGTTTCCAAAGCGGCGGATAGTAGGCTCAAGAACGCCAGAGATGAATATGAGCGTTATTACCCTCTGTTTAGAGAAGGCGCCATATCGGCCTCCATGTTCGATACAAAGCAGACAGCTTTCAATGTGGCTGAGGAGGAATTCAATAATGCGGCCCAACGGCTTGCGGAGCTTGAGAAGGGACCTCGCGAACAGGAAATCGTTGCGGCTAGAGGCCGTTTGGAAAAAGCAAAATTCGATCTGGTAAGAATTGAATTGGACATCGAGCACTCCACATTAAAGTCACCGGTGTCCGGAGCTGTTTTAGTTAAGGCTAACGAATTGGGGGAAGTAGTTCTGCCGGGCGCGACAGTAGCGACGATAGCCGAAATCGATTCGGTCTGGTTAAAGGGATATATCGGAGAAAAAGATCTAGGGTTGGTAAAACTGGGACAAAAAGCAAATATAACTACTGATTCGTTTCCAGGTAAAATTTATGTAGGCGCTGTGACTTTCATATCGTCGCGCGCTGAATTTACGCCAAAAAATGTCCAGACCCGGGAGGAACGAGTCAAGCAGGTTTATCGTGTAAAAATAACGATACCCAATCCTGAACAGGAGCTAAAAATCGGCATGCCCGCTGAAGGATACATTCTTGTAGACACTGTTCGTGATGATGAGAAGAACTAAGTGGTATTGCCTGGATCCCAACAAGAACAATCAGAGACTCCAATTATACTTACAGAAGGACTGTGTAAGAATTTTGGGCCTGTAAAAGCTGTTCAAAACATGAATTTGCGGGTGAACAAGGGTGAACTTTTCGGTTTGATAGGACCCGACGGAGCCGGCAAAACCACCACTATCCGCATGCTTGCAGGTATTCTCGCTCCGACCTCCGGTTCAGCCTACATTGACGGAATTTCCGTTAGGGACAATCCCGACCGGGTGAAAGAACATCTCGCCTATATGCCCCAGAGATTCGGTCTTTACCAGGATCTAACCGTTTTGGAAAACTTGCTGTTTTACGCTGACTTATTTGGAGTCCCTAAAAAGGATCGACCAGGAAGAATCGAAACGCTTTTCAGTTTCAGCCGATTGGCTCCGTTTTCAGGCAGATTGGCCGGCGCTCTTTCTGGAGGAATGAAACAAAAGTTGGGGCTGGCATGCGCTCTTATCCATTCCCCGCGAGTTCTTCTTCTGGATGAGCCGACTAATGGAGTCGATCCAGTCTCCAGGAGAGATTTTTGGAAGATCCTCTACGACCTTTTGCAGGAGGGGATAACGATTCTTGTTTCAACCGCTTATTTGGATGAAGCTGAACGGACGACAAGAACGGCTTTTATGCGCGAAGGATCAATAATGGAGTTGGGGACCCCCAAGGAACTCAAGGAAACGGTCCAGGGTCACATGATAGAAATCATCCCTTCGGATTCCCGTGTCGCTCGAGACATTTTGAAGACAGATCCAAGGATTTTGGATGTAAGTTTGTTCGGGGACAGTCTTCATGTAAGGCTCTCTAATGTGTCAGACGAAGTGTATGCTAAAGAAGCTCTCGAAAAAGCGGGAATCGAAGTCAAGTCCTTTCGGCGGATCGCTCCAGCCATGGAAGACGTGTTTTTGTCGGTTTTGACCGGGAAGGGAAATCCACCGTGATATTATTTGCGCATTTTCTTGAGCGCTTTCTGGTTAAAAGATGAACGAAATAGCCGTCTTCGCCAAGGACCTGACCCGGGTCTTCGGAAGTTTTGTAGCGGTCGATCACGTTACATTCGAGGTCCGACCGGGCGAAATATTTGGTTTCCTGGGGCCTAACGGGGCGGGAAAGACGACTACCATAAAGATACTGTGCGGACTTCTCACTCCATCGTCCGGTCAAGGAATGGTCACTGGATATGATGTTTCTACTGAAAGTGAAGAAATCAAGAAACACATTGGATACATGTCACAGAAATTTTCTCTCTATGAGGACTTGACTGTCTCAGAAAACCTGGATTTTTTCGGGGGTGTCTACGGACTGGATGAAGAGACCAAAAGGAAACGTGGGGAATGGGTACTCCAGATGGCAGGGCTTCAAGATAAATTGGATATTCTGACAAGGTCTTTGCCTTTAGGATGGAAACAGAGGCTTGCCCTGGGTTGCGCCATTCTTCATGAACCCCCGGTGTTATTTCTCGATGAGCCGACTTCCGGCGTTGATCCTCTGTCCCGTAGGAATTTTTGGGAGTTGATTAACGATCTGGCGTCACAAGGAGTGACGATTTTTGTGACCACACACTACATGGAGGAGGCTGAGTACTGTAACAGGCTCGCTTTGATGAGCGCAGGGAAAATCGTAGCTCTGGGAACTCCTTCTGATCTTAAAAAAAACTGGATGTCTGAATCTGTAATCGACCTTGAATGCGATCAACCAATGAGAGCCTCCGAATTGCTAAAGAAAGAGAAGATCTTTTCCGAAGCGGCAATTTTTGGAAGTTCCCTTCACCTAGTCACGGGAGACCCAACTGGGGCTGAGGAAACAACCAGAAGAATCATGTCTGACAACGGCATTGATGTCCTCAGATTGGAGAAAGTCACTCCTAGCCTGGAAGACGTATTTGTAACCTTGACAACGCCGGTTACAAAATAATGATTTCTAGGAGCTGGAGGCGACAAATTCGTTTATCAGACCAAGTCTGTAACCAGGACTTTTGTAACAAATGAATATAGTTCGGACTCTGGCTGTAGCAAAGAAAGAAACCCGGCAGATTATGCGGGATAGCCGTTCTCTTTACCTGGCGCTCGGCATACCCGTCATGCTCATGATCCTTTTCGGTTATGCCCTGTCACTGGATGTTGACGATATTCCGATTGCCGTCTGGGATCAAAACCGAAGTCCGGAATCTCGTGATTTCATAGATAGAATGACCAGTTCCGGCTATTTTAGACTGGTTGTCCAAACGGACAACTACCCGGAAATAGTTAGGGATCTTGATCGGAACATGATTAGTGTGGGGGTCATAATTCCATTTGATTTCAGTCATCATCTAAAAAATGGCTCTTCCACCCAGATTCAGGCGATTGTGGACGGTTCCGACTCCACCAGAGCAAACCTGGCGATTGTTTACCTGGACACCATAAGCGCAACTTTCGAAGGTGATCTGAAAATGGAATCGCTGACAAAACAGGCGGTTCAGAGCAGGGTCAGAGCGCCTATCGACCCAAGAATTCGCATTGTTTACAACCCGGAACTCCGAAGCCGTAATAACATAATTCCTGGCTTGATCCCCGTTATAATGATGATCATCTCCGCTCTCTTGACATCGCTCACCATAGTTAGAGAGCGGGAAACCGGAACAATGGAACAACTGATGTCAACGCCGCTTAAACCCGGCGAATTGGTTGTGGGTAAGTTGATTCCATATTTTACGCTTGGCTATGTAGACCTGCTGCTGGTTTACATCATGGGCAGATACGTTTTCCAAGTTCCGTTCCGTGGGAGTTTGCTCATCATGTTTGGGGTTTCCAGCGTTTTCCTTATAGGCGCCATGTCTATCGGCTTCCTGGTTTCGGCCGTAGCTTCCAATCAGTTTTTCGCCACTCAGTTGGCTCTACTGGGAACTGTCCTTCCCACCTTTTTATTGTCCGGGTTTGTTTTCCCAATTTCTAATATGCCTGAATCGCTCCAATATTTTACCTACATTATTCCTGCCAGGCACTACATAACCGTGCTCAGGGCTGTTTATTTGAAGGGAGTGGGTTGGGACGCCATAATCTGGCCCACCCTTGCTCTAGTGGTCTTTGCCCTGTTTGTCACAACATTAGTCGCAAGAAAACTTGGCAAATATACCTTATGATCGACGGAACCCCAAAATTATCCTATCGCTCGGGACCGACTCCTGGGAGTGGCCCAAATAAAGGGGATATTCCTACCGGTATCACTACCTGGCAGAACTCACTGAAACGTAAAGTATCAGAGAGCCTTCAAAGGATCCGATGGCTGATCTGGAAGGAATTCATTCAAATTGTCCGGAACAGACAGAATCTTATGATGTTGCTACTTGCGCCGGTCATCCAGTTGGTAATTTTTGGGTCAGCGAGTAGACTGGATGTGAATAACGTCGCTACTGTCGTAGTAGATCTGGACCATTCCGCCATGAGTCGTGACCTCGTGGAAGGGTTCGCCAAGTCAGGGTATTTTAAAATTGTCAAATATTTGAACAGTTATGACTCAGCAGATCGGTTCTTCGAGAGAAACCAGGCTTCACTGGCTATTCTCATCCCTCCGGATTTCGAGAAGCGTGTGCAGGGAAGACGCAAAGCCGAGGTGGGGATTCTTGTTGATGGTGTCGATACGATAACGGCCGGCACCGTCTCAGGTTACGCTCAGTCCATAATTCAGAGATTCTCCGATGACATATTGGCGTCACGAATTAACAGTATGCAAGGGTTGCTTTATGACTCCACCACGCCGAGGCTCATCATTCCTGAATTCTCGAACGCATCGCGCGCCTGGTTTAATCCTAATCTTAATTCCAAGGATTTTTTTGTCCCTGGAGTCGTGGCCTTGATACTCTTGACTCTGGCTATAATATTAACGTCATCCGTGATCGTAAGAGAGAGAGAAATCGGTACGATAGAACAGCTTATGGTCGCTCCTATTTCAAGGTTGGAGCTTATTCTCGGGAAAACCTCACCCTGTTTTTTGATTGAACTGGTCACGTTACTCATTGTGACACCCCTCGCGTTGATCATTTATGATATTCCGTTTAGGGGATCGATCTGGTTCTTTTTTGGGTCGTTTTTCTTGTTTCTGATCACTGCGTCAGCAATTGGTATGACGATATCCGCGTTTTGCAAGACCCAACAACAGGCGGTTCTTACATCATTCATGTTTCTTCAGCCTTCAATCTTGCTTTCAGGGTACGCTTTCCCCATTGAAAATATGCCTTCTGTGATTCAGTACGTTACTTATTTAAACCCTGTCAGATATTTCATCACAATTTTGAGAGGCGTATTCCTGAAAGGAACCGGATGGGAGACACTTTGGCCTCAGGTAATTCCAATTTTTATAATGGCGGTTATTTACATCGCATGGGCCTCCGCGTTATTTAAAAGGAGAATAGATTAACCGGAATCCGCAGAAAATAGTGGTCCGTTGACGCAGACCCGCCTGTTCTCATTGTTGGCCGGATTTTATTTATCGGAGTTTCTAATGAGTTTTATTGATACAAGCCTGGAGAGTTTGAACTGGCAGATCGCTTTTATGCGTCAAGAGCTTGACCACCTGCGGTCCCTTCAAAAACAGTTACGAACTGAGGCGCGAGTTTGCTTTGAAAATTCCGCGAAACTCGAAGCCATTATCAGAGCTTTTGACGGTTTTATTTATGTGTGCTCTTCGAATTACCAGGTGGAGTATGTGAACGACAAACTTGTCGAGCGCACCGGTTACAATCCCATAGGGCAAAAATGTTTCAACGCGTTACACGGATTGGACCATGTTTGCGACTGGTGTGTGAATGACAGGGTTCTGAAGGGTGAAACAGTCCGTTGGGAAATCAGGAGCCCCAAAGACAATCATTACTACTACATCATTAATACTCCGATTTATTACCCGGATGGTTCAATTGCGAAGATGGCCATGATTCAGGATGTGACCGACAAGAAAGATGTTGAGATTGAAAGAGAGAAATTAATAGCCCAACTGGAAGCAAAAAATGCGGATCTGGAGGTGTTCAGCTACGCTGTTTCGCACGATCTCAGAGGGCCTATACTCACGATCAAGGGGCTTCTCAAGTGGATAGAGCGTGACGCGAAAAATGCTAACTTTAAAAGACTTGAAGAAAATATGTCTGCCATTTTACGTTCCGCTGACCGTATGGAAAGGCTTACAACCGACCTGTTAAAACTTTCAAGAGTTGCAAACTTGCAGGACGAACCCCAGGAAATGAGCTTCGAAGAAATTGTTTGGGAAGCTTTAGAACTCCTGGCCGGTAAAATAACTCAGAGCAATGTGAAGATTGACATCCAAAATGGTTTCCCAAAAGTTTGCGCTTCTAGGGACAAATTACTTACTATTCTCCAGAATCTTATAGAGAATGCCGTAAAGTATATGGGACCCCAGTCTGAGCCGCGAATAAAGATAGGCTTCAGAAACGATGGCGAAGAAGTTGTTTTCTTTGTTGAGGATAACGGGATCGGTGTGGACCCCAAAAATCTCTCCAAAATCTTCGGGCTGTTTGCAAAGCTGGATGAGAATTCGGAGGGAACGGGCATTGGATTGGCAATGCTCAAGCGAATCCTTGAAGCCGGCCATGGTCGTATTTGGCTGGAATCACAAGGAATCGGTTATGGATGTCGGTTTTGTTTCACGTTTGAGAATTGTGTCTCAGATGATCTTTCCGGAAAACGGGCCGACGTTGACCCAGGCTTCAGGAGCTAAGAGGGATCCAGCGCAACGGGGAATACCGTCGCTGTGGCTCAATGATTAAACTATTGCAAACAGCATACACAGGATGAGGGAAAAATGTTCACTGTAACCAGCAACTGGAAGCAAACCTATCCAGGCGCTCATTTAGGGATCCTGGTAATGAAAAACGTTTGTAATCCTACTCAACATCCCAAGCTCGATTTAGTGAAACGGGAACTGGAGGCAGATTTAAGGGCCCTATTCACAGACCGCAGTGAGTTGAAATTGCTGGAACCGGTTCGAGCCTACCGGAACTATTACAGTCGATTTGACAAAACCTATCACGTGCTACAACAACTTGAATCGGTAATTTTTAAAGGTAAACCTATCCCCGCGGTTTCAGCCCTCGTGGAATGTATGTTTATAGAAGAATTGAGGAATTCACTGCTGACAGCCGGCCATGACTTTGATTTGGTTAAGGCCCCAGTCACGCTCGATGTTGCAAGAGACGATGAACATTATACAAGATTAAACGGGCAGGATCAGATAGTAAAACCAAATGACATGATAATCAAGGATTCGATGGGGATCATATCAAGCCTGATTTATGGTCCGGATAAAAGAACCAGGATCACACATTCAACACATAATGTTCTGTTTACGGTATACGGCGTTCCGGGAATCAGCGCAAAAATGGTCACTCAACACCTTGAGGGAATTGAGGCCAATGTCAAAGTCGTATCGCCGGAAGCGTCCACAGATCTTTTGAAAGTCTACGGGACCGATTGAACCGGCGTTAAGCCCAATTCCCAGCCCTCGGGATATCATTAGTTTCGGGGATTCAGACGTGTCCCGAGGCGATCGCCTCTGACCTATTGCCATGAAAGGTATCGGCCACTTAGAGCGTACATGAGTAATTGGCTTGCGTTAGATGATTCTGAAGGCAAGAGATTGCCGGACCGTTTTTCAACGGTCACGGACGCACACGTGCATCTATTTCCTGATCCGGTTTTTCAAGCCATTTGGCGCTGGTTCGATGAGTTCGCCTGGCCTATCCGTTACAAATTAACTTCCCCTCAAATAATTGAATTCCTTTCATCCAGGGGAATAGATCGTATTCTGGGCCTGCACTACGCTCACAGACCGGAGATGGCCCGATATTTGAACCTTTATATGGCGGAGCTATGCGGACAATATCCGCAGGTCATAGGCGTGGCCACGGTCTTCCCCGGAGAAAGTGACGCTATAGCCATCATGGAAGAAGCGTTTGGGATGGGGCTTGTTGGGATCAAGCTCCACGCCCATGTCCAGTGTTTCGCCATGGACGACCCTGCAATGCACGAAATATATAAGTCATGTTCTGATCACAACAAAGCTCTGATCATGCACGTTGGCCGAGAGCCCAAAAACCCGAATTATTCTTATAAACGTGATCCCTATGAAACGTGCGACGTCAACAAATTGGAATGTGTGTTGAAAAACTACCCGGACCTCCGGATTTGTGTACCCCACCTCGGCGCAGATGAATTCGATCAGTATCGGAGATTGTTGGAATGTTACGACAACCTCTGGGTTGACACCGCTATGGCGCTCGCTGACTATTTGCCCAATCTAGTCCCTCCATGTCTATCGGACCTCCGAGCGGATCGCGTCATGTTCGGAACGGACTTTCCGAATATCCCTTACGCTTGGGACAGGGAAATCCAACGACTGGACACGCTCCATCTAGCTGAGGATTTTCTCACGGGCCTTCTTTGTCGCAATGCGTCAGAGTTTCTGTCAATCACGACTTGAGCAGTCCGGGTTCCCCATTATGTCCGTAGGGCGCCTAGAAATGGATTCGATTTTTCCGAAAAGTTTTTTGTGAATTGCCGTAGCTGAAACCAACTTGATCCTGACAAGCAGGAGTACTGATATGAACAACGCCAACTTCTCCATACGCCGAATGAATCGGGACGAAATTGACTTAGCCATTGACTGGACTCGAACAGAAGGGTGGAATCCTGGGAATCATGATGCTGAGTGTTTCTACGCTGCAGATCCGGATGGTTTTCTGCTGGGATTGTTAAATAATGAGCCTGTAGCAATGGTTTCCGCTGTCAGGTATGAACAGACCTACGGATTTATGGGCTTTTACATCGTAAATCCCGAATTCCGCAACAGAGGCTATGGCTCTCAGTTGTGGGAAGCAGGTCTGAAATACCTGGAAAACCGTAACGTAGGACTAGACAGTGTTAGGCCGGATCTTGTTTCTCATAAGAAGCCGGAGTTCAAACCTGCTTATATTAACTTTCGTTTCAAGTGGATCAAGGACAAACAATTGGGCGTAAATCCTGAAATTGTCAGGCTCGCGGATATTCCATGGGACATCGTGACTGCTTATGATTATGAGGTGTTTTCGTTCAGAAGAGATGATTTCCTCAAATGCTGGATAACCCGCCCCAACGCATGGGCTTTGGGCGTTATGGCCGACAGTAAACTTTCAGCGTACGGTGTCATAAGAGAATGCCGAGAAGGCTTCAAAATCGGACCCCTGTTCGCAGACAATAAAGACCTGGCGCAGTCCTTATTTAATGCTCTCACGAGAGACTTAAGAATAGGCGTTCATGTCTTTCTGGACACGCCTGCAAAAAATTTCGACTCTGTAGCGCTTGCTCAAAGCTATGGAATGACGGAGGTATTTCGGACTACGAGAATGTATAATGGAGAAGAGCCGTCTCTGCCGTTGCACAAATGGTATGGGGTGACAAGCTTTGAATTAGGATAGTCATAGTATCGGGGTTTTTCTTCCATACTCCGCAAGGCGCAATAAAGTGAAGCCACGTCTGTCAACCGCGCTCCTGATTTTGCTGACCGAATGTTAAACAGGGATTAGCGGTCACGTTCCCGGCTCCCTCCCTGTTCAATTTTTCGAGCCGCTTCATTAGCGCGTTTGCGACCTTTTGCGACAGTTTCTTCAGCCCAGGAGCGATCATGTTCATTATCAAGCATCATGCCCGCTCCTTCGCGCATTAGTTGGCAGCCACCCATCATTTTTACGCAACTGTTGATAATTGGTTTCAGTTGACCCTTAATCGATGGGTTCTTCTGAGCCAGTTCCTGCGCCTCAGTCACCATCTTTTCGCCTTCAGCCATCATTTGTATCGCTATGTTCGTCATTGCCGTGGCCGTAGCCTTGTCCTTGCTTTGTTTCATTACGTTCATCGATTCCTGCAACATCTTCGCGCCATCCATCATTTTTCTGGAGCCATTTTGGGCCATTGACCTCGCCGATATCATTTCTTGTTTTGATAATTCCGAACTCTTTTTGTCTAGTCCTTTATCGAGCGCTTTGACCGGATCGGTAGCTATAAACAAAGGACAAACCAGTATTACTGTGACGGTGACAAGAAAAACGCCAAAGCTTGTGTTCATTCGGATATTCCTCCGCTGAATCTATGGCTTTTAAGGGTCGAAACAAGACTGACAAAATCAGTTCTTCGGTTGTTGAATAATCACAAACCCGTGTTCAATTAACATAATTACGTCGCTCGCTTTAGGGAATGGTCGGGTGACTGCAATTATGGGGGCTCATATTTCCCGTGGCGCAGTTCTATGTTTGACAGCAGACATTTAGATGTATATACATATTATTGGTAACTACTACCCGATCGCTTGGAACTGATTCTTTTTGGATGAAGTCACAGATGAAACAAGACGATCAACAAGAGCGCGACAACCATATAGACATCGATCTCGCACGAGAGATGGGGCGGGTCTGTGTTTGTTTCAATTTGCGGAAAGCCACACGATATGTGACACAATTTTATGACAAAGAACTCAGATCGACTGGGCTCAGGGTGACACAGTTGACACTTTTGACTGCCATAAGAGTTATGGGGCCAACTAATCTCAAGCGCTTATCTGAGGCTGTTGGGATGGATCAAACTACCTTGAGCCGAAACGTTGGACTTTTGCAAAAGAAAGGACTGGTGGAGATGGAGCCAGGTTCCGATCTTCGTACACGGAAAATATCCCTTACGCCTAGAGGACACGAAGGATTGAATCAAGCGTATCCTTTGTGGAAAGCTGCGCAGGCCGAGATAGTCTCCAAAATTGGTTCAGACAACTGGATTTCGGTATTGGAATCCGTTGGTTCGATTAGGCGGAAGTAATATTTTTTTGCCCTGTTGCATGCATATACATATATAAAAGGAGAAGAAAATGAATGCTACCAACAATAATGAAAAATCGCGGAACCGTGAGAATAGTTTTGCGCCTGGAACCATGCCTCCAGCGCCGATAGCCGACCTTCTGGGTTTCTCCCTGGTTTCAATGAAATATGGGGAAGTGACGATGGAGTTCGAAGCTGGTCCTCAACACGCCAACCCCATGGGGACATTACATGGGGGAGTGCTTTGCGATCTGGCCGATTTGTCTATGGGAGCTGTATATGCGACCACTCTTGAAAAAGGCGAATCATTCACCACACTGGAACTCAAAATCAATTTTCTCAAGCCCTTCTGGACCGGAAAACTTGTGGCAGTCGCAAGAATTGTCAAGCGGGGCAAAACAGTTGGCATGGCTGAATGCGAAATATCAGATACCCATCAGTCCCTGGTCGCCAAAGTTAGCAGCACTTGCTTGACATTAAAGGGCGACATGGCATCCGGTCGGAAATTTTAGAGGAGGACAACACGTGGTTAGAAAAAATCACCCTGACGTAATATGGTTTTATAAAGAAGCTGGCGACTCATCTACGCCAAAAACCGACACCACACTGAATTCTGAAGAAATTCACGATTGGTGTTTGACAAATGGAGCGGTCGACGCTGGATTTGTGGAGATCGATAGAGCTGGATTGGCAACCCAGAAGGAGGCGATACTAGAAGCGTTTCCCCTAACAAAGTCAATCATCAGCCTCGCTTTTAAACTCAACAAGGAACCATTACGTACAACTTGCCATTCTTTAACCAGCCTGGAATTTCATCATGTCTGGGACCATGCTAATCGCTCTGCTGGGCTGTTGGTCCAGCGCCTTCAGGAAATGGGAGTTCCGGCTCTGAACTTGTCCGCCGGTTTCCCTTATGAGGTTGATCGTTGGCCCGGGGTAACCTCAATCGCATCAGACAAACCTATTGCCGTAGAAGCCGGGCTTGGGAGGATGGGACTCAACAGGCTCGTGTTGCATCCGATTTTTGGTTCCAACATTGTCTTGTGTACTGTTCTGGTAGCGGCCGATTTTTCTAGCTACAGTAGCGGCATTGAATATGATCCTTGCATTGGATGCAAACTCTGTGTCGCTGCTTGCCCTGTCGGGGCTGTTAAGTCGGACGGAGCTTTCGACTTCAAGCCTTGTTTTACACACAACTATCGGGAGCGCTCTGCAGGGTTTGTGGACTGGGTCAGATATCTGACAGACAGTCAATCCTTCAAAGAGTATCGTCGACGGATGACTGATGCGGAGACTATTTCAATGTGGCAAAATCTTTCGATTTGTCCGCAGACGAGATGCGACAGATGTGTTGCCGTATGTCCTGCAGGAAAGAAAAACATCGGCGAATATCTATCCGACACGAAGAAATATCTGGATCGCACGGTCAAGAAAATGCGCTCGAAAAAGGAGACTATTTACGTTATCCCGGAATCTGAAGCGGAAGCCTATGTTAAATCCAGGTTTCCACATAAAACGGTCAAAAGAATAGGGGCTTGATTTTAGTTGGGGATCAATTCTCCTCTATAATGTACGTGCCGGATATTATGACGGTTTTGTGGCCCGTGATGAATCGGGCTGCCCCACCGGCCAACTCTACCTGAACTCGACCTTTCCACGACTTAATGGGCTTCCCGTCATTGGTATAAAGAGTTATGGTACGATCGAGTCCGATAGCCTCAGACGTGGCATGGCTGATTTTTTGCTGGACTGACGGAAGATTGAAATATACGTAGAGGCCCAGGAGGAAAATCGCCACGATCATGATGCCGGCAATCGTCATTTTAGTTTTCGTTGTCATTTCGAGAGACCTTTCCTGTGAATTTTCCGGCCAGACCTTGTTTAGGAGTTGAGTTTTTTCATCAGCCAAGCCATGTTTTGACCCAGGTCTTTCATTGTTTGCATCCCTTCTTCATCCTGTTCCACTTGACCAATTTCCCTGCCTACAGCGAATGCCCAGTAGCTTGATCCCGGCATAATCATATTATTGCCAAGGAAGAAATGATTGAGAGTATCCAGGGCGTGAATTGCCCCGCCACGACGATGAACCGCTATGGCTGCGCCAACTTTACGTTTATAAATGTGGTCGTTTGCTCTGGAAACCATCCCGCACCTATCTATCATGGCCTTTATTTCAGCCGAGACGTCGCTGAAATATGTTGGAGAAGCGAAGATGATGCCATCGGCCTCGATCATTTTTGAGATAAAAGCGTTAATATCATCCTTGTCGTTTATGCACCGTTTGTCTTTCTTCTCCCAGCACTTGTAACACGCCAGACAACCGCGGATCTGACGGCCTGCAAGCTGTATCATTTCAGTGGCGATCCCTTCCTCTTCGAGCCCTCTAAACACTTGTCCAATAGCAATGGCTGTGTTGCCATCTTTCCGGGCGCTTCCATTGAACGCTACTACTTTCATTGCGTTTCCTCCCTGACTTCATGGTTTTTTGGCAGCTAAAAGTCTGTCCAGATTGCCTTTCAGCAGTCCCTCCAAGCATCGGTCCGAATATAGCTGATATAGTGCGACATCCGACCAATGAAAGTTTAACTTCTGTCACTGAGTTCGTCAACTTCGGCAACAAGCATTACCTTGACAGAAGAACTCCTAATGAAGTTTACTGCGGTTACCTACCCAAACACAGGACGGCAGCTTGATCATGCGGCTTGCTCTTAAAAATCACTCTCAACTGTCCCATGCTTTTAGACGAATAATGTTTCTTCAGAAAGACCCCAGATGAAGACAATCGGCATTATAGGTGGAATAAGCTGGGTTTCATCAATAGAATACTACCGATTAATGAACGAAATGGTCAGAGACCTGCTTGGCGGATTGAATTCCGCCAAGATATTAATGTTTTCCATTCCGTTCGGGGTTTTTTCCAAGGATGAACGTCTGGCAGAACGCGGGAACTGGGAACCCTTGATTAAAACTATGATCGATGCGGCTCAAAGACTTGAACGAGGTGGAGCCGATTTTATCGTGATAGCCTCCAATACTATGAACGTATCGGCAGACCACATCGAGGCTCATGTCACCATCCCCGTTCTCCGCCTCGCCGACGCTACCGCCAATAAAATAATTGAAAAAGGATTAAAAACTGTCGCCTTACTGGGCACGGCATATACAATGGAGCAACGTTTTTACCGGGACCGTTTGGAGGGACAATACGGACTTAGAGTTGTTATACCCAATAAGACCGAACGAGAATACATTAACACGGTCATTTTCGATGAATTGTGCGCTGGGAAAATCATCAAGACATCAAGAAATGAATTCATCCGAATCATTCACCGATTACTGGAAGAGGAAGGGGCCGAAGGTGTGATACTAGGGTGCACCGAGATTCCGTTGTTAATCAAACAGAAGGATGTTCGAGCGCCAATTTTCGACACTGTCCAGATACATTCGGAGGCGGCGGTAGAGTTCGCCCTGGGTGTGCAATAATAGCGTCCTTTGAGAACCGCACGGCATAAATTTGAATGCTGGAAATTTTGAGGTATCACCAGTACGATGGATTGGGAGCAATGGTATACCCATTTTTGTAGCTATTAAATAAAAGATTATAGCGCGGCTCAGGAACTCGGCGCTATAAAAGTCGCTATGACAATGAAGTGACATGCGCAACCGAGAATTACAAAAATATGCCATAATTCATGAAAGCCGAAAACGTCGGGATAGAAATCAGGCTTCTTTCTGATATAGACCACTGCTCCCAGCGTAAAGAAGAGCCCACCGATAACAAGCCAAATCAACGCAGACACCGGCATAGCCACTGCCATCTCCGGAATGGCGAGGATAGACATCCAACCCATAAGCAGGTAAATCCCTGCCGTGAGCCAGCGGGGCGCATTTATAATGAAGATTTTGATTGCAACGCCGATAAGCGCCATGCCCCAGATAATCTCGAGGAACCCCCATTGCCAGAAGCCCCGTAAGAAGTGGACACAAATAGGAGTGTAGCTACCGGCAATCAAGAGATAGATGGCTGAGTGATCAACCTTTCTAAGAACTTTGATTACTTCGGGAGGAGCTTTGACCAGGTGATAGGTAGCGCTCGCAGCGAACATCAAAACCAGACTAAGGCCGTAGATTGTCAGCGAAACTGCCTTGGTAGTGTCGTCGTGCGCGATGAGCAGGAGGATCACTGCACCGCACGCAGCGCCTACGGCCGCAGCGAGATGTGTCAGTCCACTAACAGGGTCACGGAATTTATTGAGCATTTAACATTTTACAACTGTGTTTATTGGTGTTTACGTATGAAAAGTCAGGTGGATTGTATCTATTTTGGACTTGTTTAATGTCTTGATTAGATTATCTCACTATCATATCCTTCAAAGTTAGGTAAAACATCGTCGTATCAATTGGTTTGAGTATATATGCGTCACAGCCGGCTTCCATGGCCCTTTCTTCGATATTCTTCATTGCGTGGGCGGTTAGAGCCACTACGGGTATATGAGCTGTGGCAGGATTACGTTTTAGAGCTTTGGTGGCTGTCAGCCCATCCATACCGGGAAGAGAGAGGTCCATTAGAATAAGAGCCGGGTTTTCCGTCTCCGCCTTTTTTATCGCTTCCTCAGCGGAAAACGCCTGTATGGTTTCGTAATGGGCCGCTTCCAGCAAATCTGTAGTAAATTTCATGTTGGATGCGTTATCTTCTACGACAATAACTTTGGGACGGTCTTTTTCTTCACCTGAGACATCCGGTAGAGCCAGGGAAGGCAAACTTATCAACTCCGGCCCGAGTCGAGCGTCTATATCTGTTTGAGCCTGGATAAACGGAAAGATGAATTTGAACGTGGAGCCCATCCCCTCGCCCTCGCTCTCAACCCAGATGCGGCCGCCGTGAAGCTCAACGAGTTTGCGAACCA